>JAEYNS010000141.1 GCA_023412435.1 Actinomycetes bacterium
CCCGGCGAGGTCGCCGGCTGGCTGGACGCCCACGCCCGCGGCGCCGTCGTCGGCATCGACGTGACCGGCACCTGGCGCTGGGGCACCGGGGACATCACCGGCCTCGCGCTGGCGGGCGCCGACGGCACCGCCTGCTGGATCGACGTCGCCGACCTCACGCCTGCCCACGACGCCGCGCTCGCGACCTGGCTGGCCGATCCGGCAGCGCCCAAGGCGATGCACGACGCCAAGGGCCCGCTTGAGGCCGTATGGGCCCGCGGCTGGCAGCTCGACGGTCTCGCCAGCGACACCCAGCTCGCCGCCTACCTGCTGAAGCCCGACCAGCGGGTCTACGACCTGGCCGACCTCACCGCGCGCCACCTGCGCCGCGAACTGGCCGTCGACACCACCGGTTCCGACGGCTCCGACCAGTTGGCCTTCACCTTCGACGAGACCTCGGGCAGGGACGCGATGGTGCGGGCCAGGGCGGTGATCGACCTGGCAGGGGCGCTGGAGGCCGAGCTCGAGGAGCGCGGCGGGGCCAACCTGCTGCGCGAGGTCGAGCTACCGCTGCTGCGCACCCTGGCCACCATGGAGCGGGTCGGCGTCGGGGTCGACGCCGGCTACCTCGAACAACTCAGGGCCGACTTCGACGCCGAGGTGCTGCGCGCCGAGTCCGAGGCCTTCGCGGTGATCGGCCACCCGATCAACCTCGGCTCGCCCAAGCAGTTGCAGGCCGTCCTGTTCGACGAGCTGGCGATGCCCAAGACGCGGCGCACCCAGACGGGCTACACCACCGACGCCGAGGCGCTCGAGACCCTCTACGCCCGCACCGAGCACCCCTTCCTCGCCCACCTGCTGCGCCACCGCGACCAGATCAGGCTGCGCCAGACCGTCGAGGGGTTGCTGAAGTCGATCGCCGACGACGGCCGGATCCACACCACCTATGTACAGACGATCGCGGCCACCGGACGGCTCTCGAGCACCGACCCGAACCTGCAGAACATCCCGATCCGGACCGCCGAAGGCCGCCGGATCCGCGAGGCGTTCGTGGTCGGCGAGGGCTACGAGACCCTGCTCACCGCCGACTACTCCCAGATCGAGATGCGGATCATGGCGCACGCCTCTGCGGACGCCGGCCTGATCGGGGCGTTCCTGTCGGGGGAGGACTTCCACACCGTGATGGCCGCCCGGGTGTTCGGCGTCGCCCCCGACGAGGTCGACATCACCCAGCGGGCCCGGATCAAGGCGATGAACTACGGCCTGGCCTACGGGCTGAGCGCGTTCGGCCTGTCCCAGCAGCTGCGGATCGAGGTCTCGGAGGCTCGTGGCCTGATGGAGGAGTACTTCGAGCGGTTCGGCCACGTCCGCGAGTACCTGCGCGACGTCGTCGACCAGGCCCGCCGGACCGGCTTCACCGAGACCATGCTCGGCCGGCGTCGCTACCTGCCCGATCTCACCTCGTCCAACCGGCAGCGCCGCGAGATGGCCGAGCGGATGGCCCTCAACGCCCCGATCCAGGGGTCGGCCGCCGACATCATCAAGGTCGCCATGCTGGACGTGGAGTCAGCGCTGGCGAAGGCAGGGATGGCCAGCCGGATGCTCCTGCAGGTGCACGACGAGCTGGTCTTCGAGGTGGCGCCAGGAGAGGCGGGCGCGCTGGAGCACCTGGTGCGGGACAAAATGGGGCACGCCGTCGACCTGGCGGTTCCGCTCGAGGTGTCGGTCGGCACCGGACGGTCCTGGCACGAGGCCGCCCACTAGCTCACTCCGCGCGCGGCCCCGCCCCGGTGAGGATCCCGGTGACGAGCGGTCGGCAGCCGTCCGCCGCCAGCGCCACGACGCCGACCCCCGCCAGCAGGACGGCGGCCAGGGCGCCCAGCGCCGGCAGGTTCGGCAGCAGGCCGCCTGCCATCCCGAGGGTGCAGAAGAAGGCCGCCGAGAGTCCCGCCGATCCCAGCGCGGCGACCAGCGTCGGCACCAGCACCTCGTGGCGTCGCGAGCCGTGAGCCAGCGCCGGCGGCGCGCCGATGTGGTCGAGCCTCACCAGGACCGCCCGGCGGTCGAGCACGGCCGCCGCCTGGTTCAGGGCGGCAGAGGCGGCGGCCACCACGAAGGCGATCGCCAGGGTGAGCAGGGTCCCGGTACGCAGGTCGGCGGCGAACAGGTCGACCACCCGGTCGCCGCTGCTGCTGAAGTCCGGCAGGGCGAGCAGGGCGCCCCCGGTGAACCCGGCAAGCGCCAGGCCCGCCACGTTGCGCCAGGCGCCACGCGGGTCGGCGAGCAGCCGCCGACCGGCCAGCAGGACAGCGGGGGACTCGCGACGGATCATCACCTGGCCGGCGAGCTGCAGCACCGACGGACCCACCAGGTTGACGACGCCCATGAAGCCCGCGAGCACCAGGAAGGTGATCGCCGTCGCCGCGGTCCTGGCACCGTTGAAGTCCAGCAGGGGAGCGACCACCACCCAGGCCACCACGACCGTCGGCACCGTCAGCAGCCGCTGCCAGCGGATCCCGCGGCGGCGGGTCCGGCGCGCGACGCCGAGCGGAGAGATCCGGACCTGCCGCAGCCCGAGCACCGCGGCGAGCCCGGCCAGCACCACCACCGCGACCGCCGTCGCGAGCACCCACGTCCACGGCAGCAGCAGTTCGCCGACCCCCAGCGGGGTGGCCTGGAAGGTGAGCATCGACCAGACCGGCAGCAGGACGAGGTAGAGCACCACGCCGGCAACCGCCCCGGCCGCGGCGGCCGCCATCGTCTCGGTGGCAGCCAGCGCCACTGCGCCGGTCGAGGACACCCCGAGCA
>JAEYNS010000091.1 GCA_023412435.1 Actinomycetes bacterium
CTCCAGGAGGGCTCGGCCGGGGTCGCCGCGGCGGTCGTCGGGCTGCTCGCCGCGCTCGGCCTGCCGGCCACCGTCGTCCGGGTCACGGTGACCGACAGGGGCGAGGGACTCGAGGCGGCAGCCAGGCGGGCGCGGTACGAGGCGCTCGAGGCCGGCACCGAGCCCGATGAGCAGGTGCTGCTGGGCCACACCCTGGACGACCAGGCCGAGACCGTCCTGCTCGGGCTCGCCCGCGGCTCGGGGCCCCGATCCCTCGCCGGCATGCCTGCCGGGCGCGGCCGGTTCGTCCGCCCGCTGCTGGGGTTGCGGCGCGAAACCACCCTGCTGGCCTGTGCGGAACTCGGGCTCCAGCCGTGGCGGGACCCGCACAACCAGGCCCCGCGGTTCGCGCGCAGCAGGGTGCGGCACACTGTCCTTCCTGCGCTGGAAGCCGAACTCGGCCCGGGCATCGCCGAGGCGCTGGCGAGGACCGCCGAGCTGGCTCGGGCGGACGCCGACCTGCTCGACCAACTCGCCGCGCAGGAGCGTGCCGCCCACCCGGGTGACCTGCTTGACGCCGACTGGCTGGCGGGACTGCCGGCAGCCTTGCGCCACCGGGTGCTGCGCGACTGGCTGGCCGCCGGCGGGGCGCGCGACCTGTCCGCCGGGCACCTGGCAGCGGTGGCGGCGCTGGTCACCGACTGGCACGGCCAGGGTCCGCTGGACCTCCCCGGGGTGCGGGTGGCCCGCCGCGACGGCCGGCTGGCCTGCCTGCCGGCGGGGACCTGAGGGCCGGGCGGCTCGCGACGCCGCGATGCGAGGTGTTGCTCCCGGTCGGACCGCCGATCGGCTGACGGCAGGTGCCGCCCGGGGGGTAGGGTTCTGCCACGTGGAAGCCAGCGACATCACCGGGGACCTGACCAGCGTCCTCTACACCCGCGCCGACATCGACGCCCGCCTGGCGGAGATCGCCGCCACCATCGACCGGGACTACGCCGGCAAGAATCCGCTCCTGGTCGGCGTCCTGAACGGCGCCGTCATGGTGATGGCCGACCTGTCCCGGGCGCTGAAGATCGACTGCGAGATGGACTGGATGGCGGTCTCCTCCTACGGCTCGGGCACTCAGTCCTCCGGCGTGGTGCGGATCCTGAAGGACCTCAACACCGACCTCGAGGGCCGCCACGTGCTGGTTGTCGAGGACATCATCGACACCGGCCTCACGCTCACCTACCTGATGAGCAACCTCGCCTCCCGCAAACCGGCGAGCCTCGAGATCATGGCGATGTTCGGCAAGCCCGACGCCATGAAGACCGCCATCGATGTCGCCTACGTCGGATTCGATCTCCCGAACCAGTTCGTCGTGGGCTACGGCCTCGATTACGCCGGCAGGTACCGCAACCTGCGCGATGTCGGCATTCTCGCGCCACACGTCTACAGTTGAACGGATAGCGCACTCCCGCGGTCGGGGTTTGTGGCGCTTCGGTATCGTCCAAGGTGCCCCGTTCCGGCACGCGAAGGTAGGCAATGAAGAACAACAGGTTCCTCCGGTCGCCGTTCATCTGGATCGTGCTCGCGTTCCTGGCGATCGTGCTGATCTTCGACGCCGTGGGCAATGCCGGTGGCTACACCGAGAAGCCGACCTCCGAGGTCGTCTCGCTGATCAACAGCGACACCCCGCTCAAAGAGGTGGTGCTGATCGACGGTGAGCAGACCATCCGGGTCGAGACCAGGGGTGAGCCGTCCCAGAAGCTGCGAGCCAACTGGGTGGGCAACCAGAGCGAGGAGCTCGTCCAGCGGCTCGACCAGAGGGTCGCCGCCGGCACCCTCGACTCGTGGCGCGGGCAGAACCCGCAGCCGAGCTTCTGGAGCACCTTCCTGTTCAGCATCGTGCCGCTGCTGATCCTCGGCGTGCTCTTCTTCATGATGTTCAGCAACCTGCAGGGCGGCGGCAACCGGGTACTCGGCTTCGGCAAGTCGAAGGCCAAGCTCGCCAGCAAGGACACCCCCAAGACCACCTTCGCCGACGTCGCAGGCTGCGAGGAGGCGATCGAAGAACTGCAGGAGATCCGCGAGTTCCTGTCCGAGCCCGCCAAGTTCCAGGCAGTCGGCGCCAAGATCCCCAAGGGCGTGCTGCTGTACGGCCCGCCCGGCACCGGCAAGACCCTGCTGGCCCGGGCTGTCGCCGGTGAGGCGGGCGTCCCGTTCTTCTCGATCTCGGGTTCCGACTTCGTCGAGATGTTCGTCGGTGTCGGTGCCTCCCGGGTGCGCGACCTGTTCGAGCAGGCCAAGGAGGCGGCCCCCGCGATCGTCTTCATCGACGAGATCGACGCCGTCGGACGTCACCGCGGCGCCGGCATGGGCGGCGGCCACGACGAGCGCGAGCAGACCCTCAACCAGCTGCTGGTCGAGATGGACGGCTTCGACGTCCACGGCGGCGTGGTGCTGATCGCCGCGACGAACCGGCCCGACGTGCTCGACCCGGCGCTGCTTCGTCCCGGTCGGTTCGACCGGCAGATCCCGGTCGAGGCCCCCGACATGAAGGGCAGGCTGCAGATCCTCAAGGTGCACGGCGCCAACAAGCCGATGGCGCCCGACGCCGACCTCGAGTCGGTTGCCAAGCGCACCCCGGGCTTCACCGGCGCCGACCTGGCCAACGTGCTCAACGAGGCCGCGCTGCTGACCGCACGGATGAACCTGCGGTTCATCGGCAAGCCCCAGCTCGACGAGGCGATCGACCGCGTGATCGCCGGGCCGCAGAAGCGCACCCGGGTGATGAACGAGCGCGAGCTGCTGATCACCGCCTACCACGAGGGCGGGCACGCGCTGGTCGCCGCGGCGATGCCGGGCACCGACCCGGTGCAGAAGGTGACGATCCTGCCGCGCGGCCGCGCGCTCGGCTACACCATGGTGATGCCGGACGCCGACAAGTACTCCCAGACCCGTGGCGAGCTGCTCGACCAGCTGGCCTACATGATGGGCGGCCGCGCCGCCGAGGAACTCGTGTTCCACGACCCCACCACCGGCGCCAGCAATGACATCGAGAAGGCGACCAAGGTGGCCCGCGCGATGGTCACCCAGTACGGCATGACCGAATCGCTCGGCGCGGTCCGGCTGGGAACCTCGGAGTCCGAGCCGTTCCTCGGGCGCGACTTCGGGCACACCCGCGACTACTCCGAGGCGGTCGCCGCCCAGGTCGACGCCGAAGTGGCCCGGCTGATCGCCAACGCCCACCAGGAGGCCTTCGACGTGCTCGAGGCCAACCGCGACGTGCTCGACGAACTCGTCCGCCAGCTCTTCGAGAAGGAGACGCTGGACAAGGAGCAGGTGGCGAAGGTGTTCGAGCCGTTGCGGCGCTGGCCGAAGCGGCCGGCGTGGACCGGGTCGGAGACCCGGGTGCCGTCCAGCATCCCGCCGATCGACCCGCCACCGCAGCCCGAGCCCAAGGTCGAGCCGCTGCCGCACCCGGTGCCGGTCTGGTCCGGTGCCCCCGCCGAAGGCCAGCAGGCCGGCCCGGGCTACTACCCGGGTTCCGGTGCGTACCCGCCCGCCAACGGCGCGCCGCCCTACGGCCAGCCCCCCTACGGCCAGCCGTACGGGCAGCCGCCGTACCCGCAACAGCCCTACGGCCAGCCCCCGTACGGCCAGCCGCCCTATCCGCAGCAGCAGTACGGGCAGCCCTACGGTTACGACTACGGCAACGGGCTGCCGTCCCCGACGCCGGCCGAGGATCAGGGGGTGGGCCCGGCGCCTGCCCACGAGGCCCCGTCCGCGCCGGAGGACCAGGGCTCCGGCCGGGACGCCCCGGCCGAGGACGCCGGCAGGCAGGCCTGACCCGATGGCCGTCGATCACGAGCGGGTTGCTGCCGCGGTCAGGGAGATCCTGATCGGGATCGGCGAGGACCCCGACCGCGAAGGGCTGCGGGACACCCCCGGGCGGGTGGCCCGGGCCTTCGGCGAGATGTTCACCGGGGTCGGCCAGGATGCCGCCGAAGTTCTCGCCACCACCTTCGACCTCGGCCACGACGAGATGGTCCTGGTGCGCGACATCGAGGTGTGGAGCACCTGCGAACACCACCTGCTGCCGTTCACCGGGGTGGCCCACGTGGCCTACATCCCGTCCCACGGCAAGATCACCGGGCTGTCGAAGCTCGCCCGGCTGGTGGACGTCTACGCGAAGCGGCCGCAGGTGCAGGAGCGCCTGACCAGCGAGATCGCCGACGCCCTTGTCGAGCACCTGCACGCCCAGGGAGTCATGGTGGTCATCGAGTGCGAACACCTGTGCATGACCATGCGCGGGGTCCGCAAGCCGGGGTCGAAAACCGTCACCAGCGCGGTGCGGGGCGTCCTCAACAACCCGGCCACCCGCGCCGCGGCGATGAGCCTGATCATCGGCTGAGGTCGACCACCTTGAGTCCCGCCTCTGCGAGCGCAGCCAGCGTCGGCCCCGGCTCGACCAGGTGGCCCTGCAGGTGCAAGCCCGGCCGTCGGATCGTGCCGTCCCGCAGCTGCCTCAGGCAGGCCACCGCGGGCGCGGCCGTCACCAGGTAGCCGTCCGCACCGGCGACGCTGAGCCGCACCCCCGCCGCCGCGCCGTCCTTGCGACCCTCGGCGTCCAGCTGCACCACCAGTC
>JAEYNS010000124.1 GCA_023412435.1 Actinomycetes bacterium
CCACCGGGTCGCGCGCTCGGGGGCTTCGCCGCGATCCGGCGACCGACGACTCGCCCCTCGGCCACGGTCTGGTCGGACGTCGAGGCCACCCCGAGCGATACACCCCCTGCCGCCTCGACGACCTCGCTTGCTCCATGGAGCCGTTCGGCGACTTGGTAGACCGGGCCGCCGACGACCATGATGCGGCGGCGGCCGATATCGATGAGGTGCTGGGCGGCGAGCCGCCCAGCAGCAGTGCCGTCCATCGCAACGGTGCAGAACCCCTCGATGTCGAAGGTGTCGTAGAAGAGGACGGTTGGCATGCCCCGTCCTTGCAGTTCCCGAAGCCTGGGCATGAGCCCCCGCAGCGGCGAGATCAGTACGCCGCGGACACGCGCTTCCTCGAACAGGTCGATGTACCGCGCCGCCCGCGTGACGTCCTGGTCGCTACTGCCCACGAAGATGGTGGAGCCTCGTTCCTCAGCCACTGCCTCGACGAACTGCGCCAACTCGCCGACGTGGGGGTTCATGAAGCCCAGCACGATCAAGCCGATCGCCTGGCTGCGGCCTGTTCGCAACTGCCGGGCATTGCTGTTCGGGACGAAGTTGAGCTCGGCCATCGCGCGCTGAACGCGCTCTAGGTTCTCGGGCTTCACCGTTGCCAGCCCGTTGAGGACATTCGACACGGTCCCGACAGACACACCGGCACGCCGGGCGACATCCCGGATTCTCACGCTTGTGGCCATCTGCGCCGTGTCCCCTCTTGGCTGGTGCCCGTCCGTGCGCGGGATGCGGGCAGGCTACCATGAATCGATTCATCATACTACAGCCCACTCCCCGGCGGAGACGTTCTCCCGCAGGGCCCCCGGATGTCAGGCCGCGTCGCCCTCGGCCTCCTCGGTGACGGCGCCGGAGAACTGGGCCTGGTAGAGCCGGTGGTAGTGCCCGCCGGCCGCCAGCAACCCGTCGTGGCTGCCCTGCTCGACGATGGCGCCGTCCTCCATCACCAGGATCACGTCGGCGTCCCTGATGGTCGACAACCGGTGGGCGATCACGAAGGAGGTGCGGTCGGCCCGCAGTCGCTTCATCGCCCGCTGCACCAGCAATTCGGTGCGGGTGTCGACCGAGCTGGTCGCCTCGTCGAGGATCAGCAGCGACGGCTCGGACAGGAAGGCCCGCGCGATGGTGATCAGCTGCTTCTCGCCCGCCGACAGGTTGGACGCCTCCTCGTCGATCACCGTGTCGTAGCCCTCGGGCAGGGCGTGCACGAACCGGTCGACGTAGGCCGCCCGCGCCGCGGCGAGGATGTCCTCCTCGGTGGCGCCGTCCTTGCCGTAGGCGATGTTGTCGCGGATCGTCCCGCCGAACAGCCAGGTGTCCTGCAACACCATCCCGATGTGGTTGCGCAGCTCGCGGCGCGGCACCGTCGAGATGTCGACGCCGTCCAGTGTGATCCGTCCGCCCTGCAGGTCGTAGAAGCGAAGGATCAGGTTCACCAGGGTGGTCTTGCCCGCCCCGGTCGGGCCGACGATGGCGACCGTCGAGCCGGGCTCGGCGACCAGCGACAGGTCGGTGATCAGCGGCTTGGCGGGGTCGTAGCTGAACGAGACGTGCTCGAACGACACCCGTCCGCCCGTCACCGCCAGTCCACCGGTCGCGTCGGCGGGCTCCTCGTCGGCGTCCAGCACCTCGAAGACCCGCTCGGCGGACGCCACCCCGGACTGCAGCAGGTTCGCCATCGAGGCGAGCTGGGTGATCGGCTGGGTGAACATCCGGGAGTACTGGATGAAGGCCTGGACGGCGCCGAGCCCGAGCGTCCCCGCCGCCACCTGCAGGCCGCCCACCACCGCGATGACGACGTAGTTCAGGTTCCCGACGAAGAACATCACCGGCATGATGATCCCGGAGATGAACTGGGCCCCGAACGAGGCCTGGAACAGCTCCTCGTTCTTGGCCTCGAACTGCGCCTGGGTCTCGCGCTGCCGGCCAAACACCTTGACCAGGTCGTGGCCGGTGTAGGTCTCCTCGATCTGGGAGTTGAGCTGACCGGTGGCTTTCCAGGTCTTGGCGAACAGCACCTGCGAGCGCTTCCCGATGGCGACGGTGAGCGCCATCGCGATCGGGATCGTGATCAGCGCCACCACCGCCAGCAGCGGCGAGACCCAGAACATCATGAACACCACGCCCAGCAGGAGGAACAGGTTGGAGAGCACCTGGGCCAGGGTCTGCTGCAGCGACTGGGCGACGTTGTCGACGTCATTGGTCACCCGACTCAGCAGCTCACCGCGGGGCTGGCCGTCGAAGTACTTCAGCGGAAGTCGGGAGATCTTCTCCGACACCTCCGAGCGCATCCGGTACACCGAGCGCTGGACGATGCCGTTGATCAGCATCCCCGAGCCCCAGCTGAGCAGCCCGGCCGCGAAGTACAGCACGACCGCCAGCGTGAGCACCCGGGCGACCTCGGCGAAGTCGACCCCCGTCCCTTCGAGGACGTGACCGGTGAACACGATGTCGGTGGCGGCGCCGAGGATGACGGGGCCGACGGCGGTGCCGATGGTGCTGACCACGACCATGGCCAGGACGAACCAGATCCGCGGCAGTTCGGGGCGCAGGTGGCCGAGCAGGCGGCGCAGGGACGGGCCGAAGTTGATCGCCTTCTCACCGCTGCCACCCATCGGGCCGTGCCCGGGGCCGATGCCGTGACGCGGCGGGCCGAACTTCGGACGGGGGTTCGCCGCCGGGGCAGCAGGGCGCTCGGGGGCAGCGGTCACGGTCGGGCGCTGGGTGGTCATGCCGCCACCTCGCTCGCCTTGAACTGGCTCTCGACGATCTCGGCGTAGGTCGGGCAGGTCTCCATCAGCTCGTCGTGGGTGCCCAGGCCGACTATCGCGCCGTTGTCCAGCACGACGATCTGGTCGGCGTCGCGGATCGTCCAGACCCGCTGGGCCACCACGATCACCGCGGCCTGCGCGGTCAGCGGCCGCAGCGCGACCCGCAGCGCGGCGTCGGTGGCGACGTCGAGGGCGGAGAAGGAGTCGTCGAACACGAAGATCTCCGGACGGCGGACCAGCGCACGGGCGATCGAGAGCCGCTGCCGCTGACCGCCGGAGACATTGGTGCCGCCCTGGGCGATCGCAGAATCGAGGCCTTCCGGCATCCGTTCCACGAAGTCACGGGCCTGGGCCACCTCGAGCGCCTGCCACAGCTCCTCGTCGGTGGCGTCCGGCTTGCCGAGGCGCAGGTTGCTGGCGACCGTCCCGCTGAACAGGTACGGCTTCTGCGGAACCAGGCCGATCCGGCTCCACAGCAGGTCGGGGTCGAGCTGCCGGACGTCGACGCCGTCCACCCGCACCGTGCCGGCGGTGGCGTCGAACAGCCGGGGGATCAGGCCGACGAGGGTGGTCTTGCCCGAGCCGGTGGCGCCGATGATGGCGGTGGTCTGGCCGGGGCGGGCGGTGAACGTGATGCCGGACACGACCGGGTCCTCGGCGCCGGGGTAGGCGAAGCTGACGCCGTCGAACTCGACCGTTCCGCGCAGACCGAGGCCGGTGACCGGCTCGGCGGGCGGCACCACCGACGAGGAGGTCTCCAGCACTTCCTTGATCCGGCCCGCCGAAACCTGGGCGCGGGGCGCGATCATCAGCATCATCGTGCTCATCAGCACGCTGAACAGGATCTGCATCAGGTACGCCAGGTAGGCGGTCAGCTGGCCGACCTGCAGGTGGCCCTCGGCGACCCGGTGGGCGCCGAACCACAACACGGCGACCTGGGAGAGGTTCATCACGAACAT
>JAEYNS010000126.1 GCA_023412435.1 Actinomycetes bacterium
CGCCAGCCCCGGCATGTACGCCCGCGCCTTCCTCGAGGGCAGGCTGGCCGAGCACGACCTGAACGGCTTCCGGCAGGAGAAGAGCCACATCGTCGACGGCCGGGTGCGCGCCCTGCCGTCCTACCCCCACCCGCGGCAGATGCCCGATTTCTGGGAGTTCCCGACGGTGTCGATGGGGCTGGGCCCGATCGCCGCCATCTACCAGGCGCAGTTCAACAAATACCTGCACAACCGGGGCCTGAAGGACACCGCCGACCAGCGCGTCTGGGCGTTCCTCGGCGACGGCGAGATGGACGAGGTGGAGAGCCGCGGAGCGCTGCAGCTGGCCGCCTACGAGCAGCTCGACAACCTCACCTTCGTGGTGAACTGCAATCTGCAGCGGCTGGACGGCCCGGTGCGCGGCAACGGCAAGATCATGCAGGAGCTGGAGAGCTTCTTCCGCGGCGCCGGCTGGAACGTGATCAAGGTGGTCTGGGGCCGCGGCTGGGACCCGCTGCTCGCCGCCGACCGCGACGGCGCCCAGCTGAACGTGATGAACACCACCACCGACGGCGACTACCAGACCTTCAAGGCCAACGACGGCGGCTACGTCCGCAAGCACTTCTTCGGCCGCGACCAGCGGACCGCGAAGATGGTCGAGGACTGGTCGGACGAGCGGATCTGGGCGCTCACCCGCGGTGGCCACGACTACCACAAGGTGTATGCGGCCTACGACGCGGCGACCAAGTTCACCGGCGCCCCGACCGTGATCCTCGCCCACACCATCAAGGGGTACTTCCTCGGCTCGCACTTCGCCGGCCGCAACGCCACCCATCAGATGAAGAAGCTGGCGCTGGACGACCTCAAGCAGTTCCGCGACCGGCTCGACATGCCGATCACCGAGGCGGTGCTGGAGGAGAACCCGTACCAGCCGCCGTACGTCAACCCGGGTGCCACCGACGAGCGCATCCAGTACGTGCTCGACCGTCGCAAGGTGCTGGGCGGCCCGGTGCCGGAGCGCCGCAACGCCCCCAAGCCGCTGAAGCTGCCCGACGACAAGGCCTACGACATCGCGCGGAAGGGGTCGGGCAACCAGCCGGTCGCCACCACGATGGCCTGGGTGCGGCTGCTGAAGGACCTGATGCGCGACAAGGAATTCGCCCCGCACGTGGTGCCGATCATCCCCGACGAGGCCCGTACCTTCGGCATGGACTCGTTCTTCCCGACGATCAAGATCTACTCCCCGCACGGCCAGACCTACACCCCGGTCGACCACGAGCTGATGCTCGCCTACCGCGAGTCGGTGCAGGGCCAGATCCTGCACACCGGCATCAACGAGGCCGGTTCGGTGGCCGCCTTCCAGGCGGTGGGCAGCTCGTACGCCACGCACGGCGTCCACATGGTGCCGATCTACGTCTTCTACTCGATGTTCGGCTTCCAGCGGACCGCCGACGCGATCTGGGCGGCCGCCGACCAGCTGGCCCGCGGCTTCATGATCGGTGCCACCGCCGGGCGCACCACGCTGACCGGCGAGGGCACCCAGCACATGGACGGCCACAGCCACATGATTTCGGCGACCAACCCCGCGGTGATCTCCTGGGATCCCGCCTACGCCTACGAGATCGGCTACATCATGCAGGACGGCCTGCGGCGGATGTACGGCGACAACCCCGAGGACGTCATCTACTACCTCACCGTCTACAACGAGCCGATGCTGCAGCCGGCCGAGCCGGAGAACGTCGACGTCGAGGGCATCGTCAAGGGCATGTACCTGCTCAAGGAGGGCTCCTTCGAGGGACTGAACCCTGACGCCCGGCGCGCCCAGCTGCTCGCGTCCGGCGTGGGTGTCGCCTGGGCTCTGGAGGCTCAGGAGCTGCTCAAGAAGGACTTCGGCGTGGTCGCCGACGTGTGGAGCGTCACCTCGTGGACGGAGCTGCGCCGCGACGGCCTGGCCGCCGACGAGCAGGCCTTCCTGCATCCCGACGAGCCGGCCCGGGTGCCGTGGGTGACCCAGAAGCTCGCCGACCGGCCCGGTCCGGTGGTGGCGGTCTCGGACTACATGCGCCAGGTCCAGGACCAGATCATCAACTGGGTGCCCGGCGACTTCGTCTCGCTGGGCGCGGACGGCTTCGGCTTCTCCGACACCAGGGCGGCTGCCCGGCGGTTCTTCCACATCGACGGACCGTCGATCGCCGTGAGGACCCTGCAGCAGCTGGCCAAGCGGGGGGAGGTCGACCCCTCCTGGCCTGGCAAGGCGGCCGAGCTGTACCGGCGCGACGACATCAGGGCGGGCAGCGCGGGTGCGGTCGGCGGCGACGCCTGAGTTCCTTGGTTGTGACCGCCCCGACTGGCTAGGCTTCGGGTTGAGATCGGCCAGCAAAAGGGAGGGTCAGGCGTGAGCACCGCGCCCGGTTCAGTCAACCGAGCCGTCGCCATGGGCCTTGCAGAGGGCGTGGCGGTGCAGGAACTCGGCTGGGACTCCGACGTCGACGAGGAACTCCGCGACGATGTCATGGAGCTCACCGGTGAGGAGTTCGTCTACGAAGCCGTCGAAGCGGTGGACGTCGTCCTGCTGTGGTGGCGGGCCGAGGACGGTGACCTCGCCGACGGGCTGGTCGACGCGCTCACGGATCTCGCCGGCAGCGGTGTGATCTGGCTGCTCACCCCCAAGGTGGGCCAGCCGGGTTACGTCGATCCCACCGACCTGGCCGAGGCGGCGCTGACAGCCGGGTTGTCGCTGGCCAATGCGGCCACTGTCTCGTCCCAGTGGCAGGCCCACAAGCTGGTCCGCCCCAAGGGCATCCGGCGATGACACGTCCCGGCCGCGCCGTCGCCCTGCTGCTGCGGGCGAGCGTCGCGGCCGGGGTACTCGCCGGGTGCGCGGGAGTCGCCGGCCCGGTCAGCGCGCCGACCGAGTTGCCGCCGATGGTGACGCCCACGCCGATGGCCAGTGCGTCCCCGACGGCGGTCGAGGCCTCGGCCGCACCCACGCCGACGGCGCAGCCTGAAACCACGGCTGCTCCCACCCCCTCGGCGGTCGAGGCGCCGCGGATCACAGGGGTGCTCAACTTCCGGGACACGGCTGGCTGGAAGACCTCGCTGACGCTGTCCGGCGGCGCCACCATGGCGCGCGGGGTGGTCTACCGCTCCGGTCGGCTGAAGGACCTGACCAAGGCCGACCGCCTGGCACTGGTCAAGGCGGGGATCACCGACATCATCGACCTGCGGACCACCCAGGTCGTCCGGCGCAGCCCCGACCCGGCGATCAAGGGGGCGAAGTACCGCCACATCAACCTGCTCGGCGTGTACTCCACCGGCACTCCGCGCTACAGCACCGCCGCCAAGGCGATCGCCGCCCGGAAGCTGATGAACCGCAGGTTCGTCAGCGACGCGGGCCAGCGCAAGCGCACCGCGAGCGTGCTGAAGGTGATCGCCAACGCGAAGGGCCCGGTCATCATCCACTGCTCGGAGGGCAAGGACCGCACCGGCTGGATCGCGGCCGTCCTGCAACTGGCCGCGGGGGCCTCGCGCGACGACGTGATGGGAGAGTACCTGCTGTCCAACCAGTTGCGTGAGGACGCGGTCGAGGCGCGCTACGCCAAGGTCCGCAGGGCCAGCGGCAAGAGGGCCGCCGATATAGACCGGTTGATCTACATCGTCGACGACGCCTACCTGAACGCCGGGCTGACGGAACTGGACCGCCGCTACGGCGACCTCGACACCTACCTCACCAAGGGGCTCGGGCTGTCCGCCACCACCGTGGCCACCCTGCGCGACAAGCTGCGGGACGAGTGACCCGCCGGCCCCCGCCGTGGGGCCGGTGCCCGGTGTCGGCGGGCGCACGCCTCCGGGCGTGGGACGCGGTGAGATGGCGATGCGTGACTTTCGCCGCCCGGCTGCCACAATGGTCGCCGCGGCCGACCGGCCGCCAGGGCGCATAGCTCAGTTGGCTAGAGCAATTCCCTTACAAGGAATAGGCCGGGGGTTCGAGTCCCTCTGCGCCCACCCGGCCGCAGGTCGATGGCGCGGGTCGTGTCCGCGTGTCAGACTCCCCGCATGTCGAAGGTCCATCCAGCCATCACCGAACGGCTCGCCTCCTTCATGCTCGGGCAGCCGGTGTTCTTCGTCGCCACGGCGCCGCTGGCAGGTGACGGACATCTCAACGTGTCGCCGAAGGGCATGGCCGGGACGTTCGCCGTCCTCGGGCCGCACCGGGTCGCCTATCTCGACTACACCGGCTCGGGCGCCGAGACCGTCGCCCACCTGCGGGAGAACGGCCGGATCGTGATCATGTTCTGCGCCTTCGAGGGGCCGCCCACTATCGTGCGGCTCCACGGCGGGGGCCGCTATGTGGAGGCAGGCACCGAGGAGTTCGACGCCTTGCGTCCCCGGTTCGCCAAGGACCACGAACCCGGGCAGCGGGGCGTCGTCGTCGTCGACGTCACCAGGGTGTCGGACTCCTGCGGGTACGCGGTGCCGCGGATGGACTTCGTCGAGGACCGCGACCTGCTCGATCGGTGGGCCGGGCGGAAGACGCCGGAGCAGATCGACGCCTACTGGAGCGACCGCAACGCCGCGAGCATCGACGGGCTCCCCGCGCTGGCCCCGCACCGTCCGGACGGCGCATAGTCTGGCAAGGCGTTGAGGGGTTGCAGGGTGTCACCCGACGGAGGAGAAGGTCATGGCTCGCATCACAGTTCTGGGCGGAACCGGGTACGCCGGGTCGGCCGTGGCGGCCGAAGCGGTCCGACGCGGCCACCAGGTGACGGCGGTGAGCCGCACCGCACCCGCCGCGCCGGTGCCCGGCGTGACCTACCTGACCGCCTCCGTGCTCGAGGAGGGCATCCTCGAGCAGGCGGTCTCCGGGGCTGAGGTCGTGTTCGAGGCGCTCTCGCCCCGCGGAGACATGGCCGGCAAGCTCGAACCGGTGATCACCCGGCTGATCGAGCTCGCCGGGGAGCGCGGCTTCCGGCTCGGCGTGCTTGGCGGTGCGTCCTCGCTGCTGGTCGCAGACGGCGGACCCCGGCTGTTCGACGTCTCGCAGCTGCCCCCCGAGGTGCGGCCCGAGGTCGAGTACGGCATGGCCAAGCTCGACGAGTTCAAGGCCACCGACGAGAACGTGGACTGGTTCTACATCAGTCCCGCCGCCGAGTTCTCCGCCTGGAATCCCGGCACGGTGACCGGTAGCTACCGCACCGCCGACGACGTCCTGCTGCGGGGTCCGGACGGCAGGTCCGAGATCTCTGCCGCCGACCTGGCGATCGCCGTGCTGGACGAGATCGAGCAGCCGGCCCACCGCCGCCGGCGGTTCCACGTCGCCCACTGAGGCGAGACCACACGGTGACCGCCGGCGCAGTGAGCCGGGTCGGCCGCCCACGGTAGACTGACCCCTCGTGACCGCCGCTGACCTGCTGGCCGACCTGGCCGAACTCGAACGCACCCTGACCTCGATCGAGGCGGTGCTCGATCCGGACGCCAAGCGGGCTCAGATCGCCGAACTCTCCGAGCAGGTATCCGCCCCCGACCTGTGGGACGACCAGGAGAACGCCCAGCGAATCACGTCCAACCTGTCGCGGCTGCAGTCCGAGGTCGACCGGCTCACCAGGCTGCGCGGCCGGATCGACGACCTCGGCGTGCTGGTGGAACTCGCCGAGGAGGAGAACGACGCCGACACCCTCGCCGAGGCGCAGAAGGACCTGCGCTCACTCCGCGACGACATCGGCGCCCTGGAGACCCGCACCCTGCTGGCGGGCGAGTACGACCAGCGGGAGGCGCTGGTCACGATCCGCTCCGAGGCCGGGGGAGTCGACGCCGCCGACTTCGCCGCCATGCTGCTGCGGATGTACCTGCGCTGGGCTGAGCGGCACGGCTACGCCACCGAGGTGTACGAGACGTCCGAGGCCGAGGAAGCCGGCATCAAGTCGGCCACCTTCACGGTCAAGGAACCGTTCGCGTACGGGATGCTCTCGGTCGAACAGGGGACGCACCGGCTGGTCCGGATCTCCCCGTTCGACAACCAGGGGCGCCGGCAGACCTCCTTCGCGGGCGTGGACGTCTTCCCGGTCACCGAGGACATCGACCACATCGACATCCCCGAGGCCGACATCAGGGTGGACGTCTTCCGGTCCTCCGGCCCGGGCGGCCAGAGCGTCAACACCACCGACTCTGCGGTGCGGCTGACCCACCTGCCGACCGGCATCGTGGTGTCGATGCAGAACGAGAAGTCGCAGTTGCAGAACAAGGTCGCCGCCATGAAGGTGCTGCAGTCCCGCCTGCTCGAGCGGCTGCGGGCCGAGAAGGAGGCCGAGATGCGCGGCCTCAAGGGGGACGCCGGCAACTCGTGGGGCGCCCAGATGCGGTCCTACGTCCTGCACCCCTACCAGATGGTCAAGGACCTGCGTACCGAGCACGAGGTCGGCAACCCCGACGCCGTGTTCGACGGCGACATCGACGGCTTCATCGACGCCGGGATCCGGTGGCGCATGCAGCAGGGCGCACGCTGACCGGCGTCCCGGGCCGTGGGGCCGAACCGGACCCGGCCCGCGTGGCGGCTGGCCCGTCCCGGGGCCTCCGCATACACTCCAAGGCAGGTCGGCCTGAGAGTTCCTCAGGAAACTTCCCCATCGTCCAGCCCGGCCAGCCCTGAACCGTGATCAGATTCGAAGGCGTCTCGAAGACCTACGAGGGCCAGACCCGCCCCGCGCTGCGCAGTGTCGACGTCGAGATAGGCAAGGGCGAGTTCGCCTTCCTGGTGGGCGCCTCGGGCTCGGGAAAGTCGACCTTCCTGCGGCTCATCCTGCGCGAGTACCTGCCCAGTTCGGGTCACATCTACGTGGCGGGCAAGGACCTCACGCGGATGCGCAACTGGAAGGTGCCGGCGCTGCGCCGCCAGATCGGAACCGTCTTCCAGGACTTCCGGCTGCTGCCCGGCAAGTCGGTCAGCGAGAACGTCGGGTTCGCGCTGCAGGTGATCGGCAAGCCGGCCTCGCTGATCCGGAAGGTGGTGCCCGAGACGCTCGAACTGGTCGGCCTGGAAGGCAAGGGCGACCGGCTGCCTGAGGAACTCTCAGGCGGCGAGCAGCAGCGGGTGGCGATCGCCAGGGCCTTCGTGAACCGGCCGGCGATCCTGCTCGCGGACGAGCCCACCCGCAACCTCGACCCCGCCACCAGCGGCGGGATCATGAAGCTGCTCGACCGGATCAACAAGGCCGACACCACAGTGATCATGGCCACCCACGACGCCACCATCGTCGACCAGATGCGCAAGCGGGTCATCGAGCTGGTGGCAGGCGAAGTGGTGCGCGACCAGACCAAGGGCGTCTATGGCTACCAGTGACCCGCGCCCACGAGGAGGGGCTGCCTGATGCGGCACACACTGCGAGAGATGTGGTCCGGCCTGCGCCGGAACATGTCGATGAACCTGGCCGTCATCGTCACGATGTGGGTGTCGCTCACCCTCTTCGGTGCGGGACTGCTGGTCACCCAACAGGTGGATCTGCTGAAGGGCAGCTGGTACGACCGCATCGAGATCAGCGTCTTCTTGTGCGTGGAGGACTCCCCGGGCCGCAACTGCGAGCCGAAGGTGGGGGCCACCGACGCCGAGCGCGCCGCGATCGAAGCGGCGCTGCGCGACAACCCCGAGGTGCGCGAGGTCTTCTACGAGAGCAAGGCCGAGGCGTGGGCAGAATTCCAGAAGGTATTCGCCGACGACCCCATTCTGGAATCCATGACTCTGGAAATGATGCAGGACTCCTTCCGCGTCAAGCTCGTGAATCCGGAGGAATACCAGGGGGTCGTCTCCATGGTGTCGGGGATGCCGGGGGTGCAGGCGGTGCGCGATCTCCGCGAGATCCTCGACCCGCTGTTCGCCTGGCTCAACATGGCCCGGTGGGCCACCGTCCTGGCGAGCGGGTTGCTGCTGCTCGCCGCGGCCCTGCAGATCGGCAACACGATCCGGATGGCAGCCTTCTCCCGGCGCCGCGAGATCGGCATCATGCGGCTGGTCGGGGCGTCCAACTGGTACATCATGCTGCCGTTCCTGCTCGAGTCGCTGCTCGCCGCGCTCGCCGGTGCTGCCCTCGCCTGCCTGTCCCTGGCGGCGATCCAGGAGTTCGTCATCATCCAGAAGGCTAAAGTTGAGATCAAGACAATCACCGCCTGGATCGGGTGGGACCACGTAGGTTTTGCCATGGCAAGCCTTGTGCTCCTGGGTGTTGTGCTATCTATCATTCCGACGTTGATAGCAACTCGCAGGTTCCTTCGAGTATGAGTCGGATCGAATTGGAGTGAGATAGTGCGCCAGGTGTCTTCCCCCACCGTCACGCATTCGGACAGGCGAGGCAGCGCTGCCAGAGCCTGGCTCCGTCTCCTCGTCGTCGGATTCCTGCTGCTCGGCCTGGTCGCGGGAGCGGCCACCCCGGCGTCCGCCGACAGCCTCGAGGACCAGCGCGCGAAGGTGCGCAAGGCGCTCGCCCGAACCAAGTCGAACATCGCCAGCGCCAAGGATGACGTGAAGGCGGCGTCGACCTCCCTGGAGGAATCCGAACAGAAACTCGCCGCGGCGCGCCAGAAATTGGCTTATGTGCAGGGGAAGCTCGAAAAGGCGAGGAAAAAGGACGCCCAGATCGCGAAGGCCGTGAAGAAGGCCGAGGAGGCACTGGAGAAGTCCGAGGCCGCGGTGCACCAGGGTGAACTCGACCTCGCCGAGCAGAAGCGCCTGATCGGGGACGTCGCCCGCACCGCCTACCAGCAGCAGTCCAACCTGGCCGGCCTCGGCGTGCTCCTGACGGCGGAGACCGTCGGGCAGGTCGCCGACCGGGCCCAGTGGACCGAGTTGATCTTCGCCAGTTCGGCGTCCGAGATGGACCGGCTGCAGCAGCTCCAGCTCGAACTGGAGGAGGCCAAGCTCGCCAGGGAGGCGGCCAGGGCCGAGGTCGCCGAGCAGCGCCGGCAGAGCAAGGCGCAGGTCGCGGCCGTCAAGGAGCTCGCCGCCGACGCCGCCGCCCACGAGGCTGAGGTGAAGCGCCTGGTCGCGGAGAACAAGCGGTTGCGCGACACCGCCATGCAGGAGCTCGAGGCGACGCGGGAGCAGTACGAGAAGCTCGAGAAGCAGGAAGCGGCGATCACCAAGAAGATCCTCGCCGAGGCCGCCAAGTCGAAGCAGGTCAACTCGAAGGGCTTCATCCGCCCGGTCAACGCCAACCCAGGATCGCCGTTCGGCCTTCGCTACCACCCGATCCTGCACTACTACCGGATGCACTGGGGTCTGGACTTCGGTGCCAAGTGCGGTGCGCCGCTGTACGCGATGGCGGACGGGAAGGTCGCCCAGATCCTGCGGACCTCGCAGTCCAACGGCCTCGGCAACTGGACGGTCATCAACTACGGCAAGTACAAGGGCTCCAACATCGCCAGCGGCTACGCCCACCAGTCGAAGATCATCGTCCGCGTCGGCCAGACCGTGAAGCGGGGCCAGGTCGTCGGCTACGTCGGCACCACAGGGCTGTCGACCGGCTGCCACCTGCACCTGCAGATCTACAAGAACGGTGTCCGGGTCAACCCCCGCCCCTACGTCTGACAGCGCTCGGCGGGGCCCTCCCCGTCGCCGGACCCGGGTCCTGAGCCGTGACACGGCTCGGGACTTGGCATCTCTGACAGACTGGTGACGAGGAGGAACCCGATGCCGCGACCCACCGGGCGGATCATGGTCGCCCAGAACCGCAAGGCCCGTCACGACTACCACCTGCACGACAGCTTCGAGGCGGGACTCGTCCTGACCGGGACCGAAGTGAAGTCACTGCGCGCCGGCCGCGCCTCGCTGGCCGACGCCTTCGCCACCGTGGACGACGGCGAGGTCTGGCTGCGCAACGCCCACATCCCCGAGTACGAGTTCGGGACCTGGAAGAACCACTCCACCCGGCGGACCCGCAAGCTGCTGCTGCACCGCAAGGAGATCGCCAAGCTGGTCAAGGAGACCGCGAACTCCGGACGCACCATCGTCCCGCTGGCCATCTACTTCTCCGACGGCTACGCCAAGGTGGAGATCGCGGTCGCGACCGGCAAGAAGGACTGGGACAAGCGGCAGACGCTCGCGGCGAGGGAGGCCGACCGCGAGGCCCAGCGGGCGCTCGCCAGCCGGAACAAGGGGCACTGATGGTCACCGGCCCGGCCCGAACGCTGCGGCTGCTGCTGGCGGGCCTCGTCCTGACGCTCGCCGTGGCCTTCGGCTCGACACCGACCGCTGCCGCCGCGACCGGGGACGTCTTCGACTCCTTCGACATCCAGGCCACCCTGAACACCGACGGCACCGTCGACGTGGTGGAGACCGTCACGCTGCGCTTCGGTCCCGGCTCCGGCAGGCACGGCCTGGAGCGCACCCTGATCACAAGGGAGCCGGATCCCGACACCGGCCAGGACATGACCTTCCCGGTCACCCGGATCTCGGTCGAGAGCCTGACCCAGGGTGTGTCGGACATGGTCGACATCGCCCACCTCGACCAGGGCACGCCGCGGCACACCTACGTCAGGATCCGGGTGGGCGACCCGGACCGGGTGATCCGCCAGGACACCGCCAGCTACCGGCTGACGTACCGGATCGCAGGGCTGATGCGGTCCCCGGGCGGGGTCGACCAGCTCTATTGGGACCTCACCGGATCAGCGATGCCGCAGATCAGGAACCTCACCGTCGCGATCACCGTGCCGGGCGGCGCCCAGCAGATCTTCTGCTCGGTGGCCACCCCCGGCCAGGCGGGGGACTGCACCTCGCAGGAGATCGACACCCAGGGCCGTGCTGTCTTCACCCACGACTCCGTGCCGACGGGCCAGCTGATGACGGTGGGGATCGCGGTCACCCCCGGCCTGGTGTCGCCGAACACCCCGCTGTTCGAGGAGAACGCCGAGATCGCCGAGCAGCGGCTCGGACAGGGCATCCTGCTGGGCTCGACCGGCGCGGCAGGGCTGGTCGTGGTGGGCGGCTGTGCCTTCCTGCGCGGCAAGACCGGCGACAGGCGCTTCGAAGGGCTGCCGCCCGGCGTGCTGCCCGCGCCGGGGTACCAGGCGGTCGAGGTGGCCAACTCCAGGCACGTCGAGATCCCGGTCGCGTTCGCGCCACCGAACCTCTCGCTCGCCGAGGCGGGCCTGCTGCTCGACGGCTCAGGGCAGGTGAAGCACACCACCGCAACCCTGATCTCGCTCGCCACCCACGGCGCCATCAAGCTGCGCAGCGAGGAACCGCCCCAGGCAGCGCTGGTGAACGCCGACCGCGCACCCGACAAGCCGAGCCGGGCCCTGGTGCGTTCACTGTTCGGCAGCGGCGATGTCGCCGACCTGTCCGAACCCGGGTCGCTCACCGCTGCGGACGCGGCGGTCCGCAGGGCCGCCCAGAAGTCGGCGGACCGCAGCGGCTGGTTCCTCACCTCGTCGCAGGCCTCCACCGGTTCCGGCCTCGCCCAGGTGGTGCTGGTGCCGGTCGCAGGGTTCGCGGCCTTCATCGTCTTCGGCCCGGTGGCGCTGAACCTGTGGCCGCTCGGGCTGGCGCTGGTCGTCACGGGGCTCGTGGTAGCTGTGAAGCTGTCGAAGGCACGCCGGTCGGGGACGGGCCGCGCGCTCACCGACCAGATCGAGGGCTTCCGCACCTATCTGGCGACCGCCGAGGCCGGCCAGTTGCAGTTCGAGGAGGGCGAGGACATCTTCTCCAAGTACCTGCCGTGGGCCGTGCTGTTCGACCTCACCGACCGGTGGACGCGGGTCTGTGAGCAACTGGTCGCGATGGGGAGGCTGTCCGCCCAGCCGCCGGACTGGTACTACGGGTCCAGCTGGAACCTGCACGCCATGGCGTGGCAGCTCAACACGATGAGCTCCCAGGTGG
>JAEYNS010000133.1 GCA_023412435.1 Actinomycetes bacterium
CCGCTGCTGCGCCCGCTGGGACGGGTGGCCGTCCTGCTCGCAAAGGTCGCCGGGGTCCTGCTGGCCGCCGCCTTCGGCCTGGCCGGCCTGGTTCGCCGGAACAAGCCGCTGCATCCGGTGGGCGGCACCTCGCCCGCGACCTGGCAGGTGACCCGGCCGGCCGGGCTCGGGGTGCCACTGCTGGATGACGCTGGAGCGCGTCGCGTCGTGGTCCGGCTGTCCCGTGCCGCCTCGCTGCGGCGCAGCGGTCCCGACATCATGGGGTTGGCGGTCCGGGTGACCGGCGACGCCGCCGACGGTGGGGATGCCGACCTGCTGTTCGCCACCACCGGGACCGGCCGCTGGAGCCGGTTCCTGCTGCGGCCCCAGCCTGCGTGGGGGGTGGGCGATTACACCACGCTGCTTCCCCTGGCCTGGCACGGCGGCACCGTGGTGCTGCGGTTGCAGGCCCGGTCGGTCACGGAGTACGCGCTGTCAGTGCGGGTGCACGAGCGCCGCGGCGGGGGAGGGAGAGCCGGCTGGCGCGAGGTCGGGGGGCTGGTGCTGGACGGGCCGCCAGGGCCGGACCTCCCGATCCGGTTCCGTCCCGTGCTGGGGCCGCCGCTCGGGCTGACCGTCCCGGCCTGGATCCGGTCAGTTCGCGAGCCCGCCTACGTCGTCGCACGCCGGCTCGCACCGCTGCGGGAGGGCGTGGACAGCGACTGACCGAGCCGGTCAGCGACGCTCGGCGGCCAACTCGGGGACGGTGTCGGGCGCCGGGCGGGGCGGCCGGGTGCTGCGGAACTCGGCGTACACCACGGACCCCACGATGAGCACGCAGGCGCCGATCTGCAGCGGCGCCATCGTCTCATCCAGCGCGAGCCAGCCGGTGAGCATGGCGACGGCCGGCACCAGGTTGATGGTGAGCGCCGCGCGGGTCGCCGGCACCAGCCGCAGCCCGGAGTTGTACAGCGCAAAGCCGCCCAAGCCGCAGCCCACCCCGAGGTAGGCCACCGCCGCCCACGCCGTCAGCGGCACCGTCGCCAGATCGACGGGCTCCGAGGCGACCGCCAGCGGGGCGAAGAAGACCGCGCCGACGGCCATCTGCAGGCCGGTGATCAGCAGCGGGTCGTAACGCGAGCTGAGCCGCTTGATGGTGAGCGTCGCACCGGCGGCAGCGAACATCGCGCCGAGTTCGAGCAGGTTGCCCAGCACGGGGTTGGGGGCGCTGGCCTGGCTCGTGCCGCCCAGCGACAGCGCCGCCACGCCCGCCATGGAGACCAGGATCGCGACGATGGTGCGCGTGGTCGGCCGCTCCCGCAGGACTGCCCAGGCACTGATCGCGACGATCAAGGGCATCACCGCCGCCACCACCCCGGCCTGGCTCGAGGTGGTGTACCGGATCGCGAAGCCCTCGAGGGCGTAGTACAGGCAGGGGATGAACAGCGCCGCCAGCGCGAGGAGTCTCCAGTCCCCGGCACGGTACGCGGGCCGCTTCACCAGCGGCAGCAGCGGCAGGAACGCGGCGAGGGCCACAACCATGCGGAACCAGACCACGTACATCGGCGGAAGAGCCGCGTACGCGCTCTTGGTGACGGCGAAGCTCGTCCCCCACAGCAGCACCGCGCCCACCAGGTAGGCCAGCGGCCGCACGCCCACGTCGTCACTCTCCCTCCGGCACCGCTCGGTGCCGACGTTCAGGGTACGACTCCTCGGCAGCGGCGACCGCCATCGGCCACTCCGCGCCCCTCGTGCTTTGTGCGTGGTCGGCCGCCCTGCGGGTAACGCGGTGGACATCGATCGCCCGCGAGGAGGGACCACCATGAAGACAGCCCGCGACCTGATGACCTCACCGGCCGAGTGCTTGGCGCCGGACGACTCGCTGGTGGAGGCGGCGCGAATGCTCAGCAGGCACGACGTCGGCTCGATGCCCGTCGTCGACGACGAGACGCTGGTCGGCGTGCTGACCGACCGCGACATCGTCGTGCGGGGCGTGGCGGAGGGTCTCGACCCCGCCGACACCCGGGTCGCGGCGGTGATGTCTCCCCGCGTCGTCACCGTCGAAGCTGACGCCGACGCCCTGGCGGTCGCCGGGGTGCTGGCCGCCAACCAGATCAGGCGGGTGCCCGTGGTCGAGGGTGACCGGGTCGTGGGAGTGGTCTCGCAGGCCGATGTCGCCCTCGAGCTGGACAACGCCACCGCCGGCGAGGTCGTGGAGGACATCTCCCGGAAGTAGCGGCGCTCGGCCTACTCGGCCCGGGCGACCGCCCGGGCTGCGTCCGGCCCCTGCTCGAGCAGGAGCTCGAAGCCCGCGGCGTCCAGGATCGGACGCCCGAGTTCGACAGCCTTGGTGTACTTCGAGCCCGCGTTCTCGCCCACCACGACGAAGTCCGTCTTCGCCGAGACCGAACCGGCCGCCTTGCCACCACGGCTGGTGACGGCGGCGGTCGCGCCCTCCCTGGTGTAGCCGGGCAGCGATCCGGTCACCACGACGGTCAACCCGGCGAGGGTTTGCGGCAGGCCCGGCTCGGCGGCGGCCGGCTCGTCGGCCATCACCGCGCCCGCGGCCAGCCACTTGTCGACGATCGCGGCGTGCCAGTCGACGCCGAACCACTCCACGATGGATGCCGCCAGCGTCGGGCCGACGCCCGGCACGGCAGCCAGCTCGTCGTAGCTCGCCTCCCGGAGCGCGTGGATCGACCCGAACGCGGCCGCGATGTCGGGCGCTATCCCCTTGCCGACGTGGCGGATCGACAGCGCGACGAGGAAGCGGGCGAACGGCCGGGTCTTGGCCGCCTCGAGGTTCTCCAGCAGCTTGCGGCCGTTGGCGCTCAGCGACCCGGCCTTGGTGGTGAAGAAGTCGGAGCGCAGCAGGTCGGCCTCGGTGAGCGAGAACAGGTCGCCCTCGTCGGTGAGCAGCCCGGCCCTGAGCAGCGCGTCGGCCGCCTGCCAGCCGAGGGTCTCGATGTCGAGGCCGGCCCGTCCGGCAAGGTGGAACAGCCGCTCCCGGAGCTGGGAGGGGCAGGAGCGCTGGTTGGGGCAGCGGATGTCGGCGTCGGACTCCTTCTCCGGGCGCAGTTCGGTGCCGCAGGCCGGGCAGTGGGTGGGCATCACGAAGGCGCGCTCGGTTCCGTCGCGCAGCTCGACCACGGGGCCGAGGATCTCGGGGATGACGTCCCCGGCCTTGCGCAGAATCACCGTGTCGCCGATCAGCACCCCCTTGCGGACCACCTCGGAGGCGTTGTGCAGCGTGGCCGCCTCGACCGTCGAGCCGGCGACGAAGACCGGCTCCATCCGCGCGTACGGGGTGACCCTGCCGGTGCGTCCGACGTTGACGAGAATGTCCAGCAGCCGGGTCGTCACCTCCTCGGGGGGGTACTTGAACGCGACCGCCCAGCGCGGCGCACGCGAGGTGTGGCCGAGCCGGTTCTGCAGCGACCGGTCGTCGACCTTGACGACCACCCCGTCGATCTCGTGCTCCAGGGAGTGCCGCCGGTCGGCGAAGCCGTCGATATAGGCCCAGGCCGCGTCCACCCCGTCGACCACGCGGGCGTGCGGGCTGACCGGCAACCCCCACCCGGCCAGCAGCTCATAGCCCTCCGACTGGCGGCTGATCGACACCCCGCCGGTCACCTCGCCCAGCCCGTGGCAGAGGAAGGCGAGATTCCGGCTGGCGGTGACCCGCGGATCCTTCTGGCGCAGCGAACCCGCGGCGGAGTTGCGCGGGTTGGCGAACGGCGACTTCCCGGCGGCGACCAGGCCCGCGTTCAGCTTGTCGAACTCCTCGGGGCGCATCAAGACCTCGCCCCGCACCTCGACGATCTCAGGGACCTCCCCGGTGAGCCGCCCGGGGATGGACGCGATGGTGCGGACGTTGACGGTGACGTCCTCACCCACCCGTCCGTCGCCGCGGGTGGCGGCCGAGGTGAGCCGCCCGCGCTCGTAGACCAGGTCGAGGGCGAGGCCGTCGATCTTCACCTCGCACAGCAGGCCGCCCAGCGGCCCACCGGCCAGGCCGGCCGCCCGCTCGGCCCAGCGGTAGAACTCGTCCTTGCTGAACGCGTTGTCCAGGCTCATCAGCGGCATCCGGTGCACCACGGGGGCGAAGCTGGCCGAGGCGCGGCCACCGACCCGCTGGGTGGGCGACTCGGGGGTGACCAGCTCGGGGTGCTCGGCTTCGATGGCCGCCAGCTCGCGCATCAGCGCGTCGAACTCGCCGTCGCTGATCGTCGGGGCGTCCTCGTCGTGGTAACGGCGACGGTGCTCGACGATCTCAGCGCTCAGTTCGGTGTGCCGGCGGAAGGCGTCCTCGATGGTCACTGGTGCAATCTATCGCCGAGCGCCGACAGCGGGATCGGCCTCAGGCCGCGTAGCCCGGGTCGAGGGCGGCCGCGATCGCGAGATGGGTGGGAGCCCGCTCGTCCCCCAGCCGCCGCAGCGTCCTGCCGAGCAGGTGGTGCAGGTAGGCGTCGTCGGGGTGGGAGGCCAGCAGGCGTTCCAGCTTGTCCCTGGCCGGCGCGAGGCTGGCGGTCGCCACCAGCGCACGCGCCGAGAGCAGTTCGAGGTTGCGCTCGCCGTCGAATTCCGGGCGCAGCGGTGCGAGCACGTAGAGGCAGCCGTGCGGGTCGCGACGATCCAGCAGGGCCTCGGCCAGCCGGAACCGGCGCACCTCGTCCGGCAGGTCGGGATCCGGCTCACCGGCCGCGGCGAGGTGGCTGAGGATGGTGTCCACCGACTGCGCGCCGACCAGCGCCCGACCGTCGACCACCAGGGTCGGCGACGAGCTGACATCGGCGGCCCGACCGGCCCAGAGTGCCTCCCGGGTCAGCCGCTCAGCCGGGTCCATCGGGTCGAAGCCCGGCTCGAGGTACGCGGGGGCGTGGCGGGCCCCCTCGATCCGGGCCGGCGGCCGCAGCCCGAACCGGTCGGCGGTGTCGTTCAGGAACTCCAGTTCGTTGATGTCCCGGCCCGCGAAGTGGGCGGCCATCAGGTGGTCGACGACCTCCCACTGCAGGTCGGCCCCGTGCTGCCCGGCGGCCTGGACCAGCCGGTGCGCTGCCCAGGTGGCGACCCGCCAGGCCGGCACCGGGGTGGGCAGGCCCTCGGCGGTGGCACGTTCGCCCACCCGTTGCTTGAGCAGGTCGAGGGTGAACCCGGGCACCGATTGCAGCTGGGCCGCCTCGGCCTCGGGAGCGTCGGCAAGCGAGATCGAGGTCGCCGGGGCGGTGGGGTCGAGCAGGATCGGGCGCCACAGCACCGTCGGCGCCTGGTCGCCGAGAGCCGCCAGGGCGGCGGCGAGCCGCTGCTTGCCGATCCAGGCCCACGGGCACACCAGGTCGAAGTAGACCTCAACAGCCATCGGGCCAATCTAGCGCGGCCGGCCAAGCTCCTCCCCGACCTGCGCTGCCGCCCTGCCGAGCACCTCCAGGGCCCGGGACGCCGCCGCGGGAGGGTGCGCTGCAAGACCGCAGGCAGGGGTCAGCACCAGCCGCTGCGCGAACCCGTCGCCGGGCTGCAGCCGTTCCACCACCCGCAGCGCGCGGGTCCTCACCTCGTCCACGCCGGCGACGGCCGCCGGGTCGGACGTCGGCAAACAGCCGAGCCACAGTGCGACACCGGCGTCCACCGCCGCGGCGAGCGGGTCCAGGTCGGCGGCCGCGAGGGTGTCCTGGGCGAGGCTGAGGGCCCCGAAGCCTGCCCGGTCGCGTCCCTGCCCGACCAGCGGCGCGATCGGAAGACCGGGTGCGCAGCAGTGCAGCACCGTCGCCACGTCAAGGCCGCGCCGGGCCGGCACGCCGGTCAGCAGGGCCAGCGA
>JAEYNS010000146.1 GCA_023412435.1 Actinomycetes bacterium
GCCCTGACCTGCTCGGTGACCACCCGCAGGTACTCCTCGCGCAGCGGTGCCCTGGCCGCCACCAGCTTGACGATCTCGTCGTAGATCTTGGGTTCGAGGGTGGAGAACGAGAGGTCCTCCAGCTCCCACTTGATCGCGTTCATGCCGAGCCGGTGGGCCAGCGGGGCGAAGATCTCCAGGGTGTCGCGGGCGATCCGGGCCTGCTTGTCCTGGCGCAGGTGACCGAGCGTGCGCATGTTGTGCAGCCGGTCGGCGAGCTTGATCACCAGCACCCTGATGTCCTTGCTCATCGCCAGCACCATCTTGCGGATGGTCTCGGCCTTGGCCGACTCGCCGTACTGGATCTTGTCCAGCTTCGTGACGCCGTCGACCATCGCGGCGATCTCGGGCCCGAAGTCGATGGTCAGTTGCTCCACGGTGTAGGAGGTGTCCTCGACGGTGTCGTGCAGCAGCGCAGCGCACAGCGTCGGCTCGTTCATGCCGAGCTCGGCCAGGATGGTCGCGACCGCCAGCGGGTGCGTGATGTAGTCGTCGCCGGAGCGCCGCTTCTGCCCGGTGTGGTAGTGCTCGGCGGTCCGGTAGGCGCGCTCGATCAGCGCGATGTCGGCCTTCGGGTGGTGCGCCCGCAGCACGCGCAGCAACGGGTCCAGCACCACCGCCTGCTGCGTCTTCTGGGCTCCGAGACGCGAGAGGATCTGGCGCATCCGCAGCCGGGGTTGCTCACCGCTGGCAGCCGCCATGCGCGCGGCGATCACCGACTGGGGTTCACCGGGCAGTCCGTCCGATGCCCCGTAGGGTCCGTGGACTCCTTCGGTGGACACCCGCTCTCCTCGCTGTTCGTGGATTGTGCCGCCCAGTCTAGGACCTCGGCTCGGCGCACCAGCCACCCGGCGTCCACCGTGGCCGGCTGCCCGTGGCCAGCCGGTTCCTCCTACTCGGGACGACGGGCCGGCGGGGGGGCGGACTTGCGGACCACGATGACCTCGTCACCAGTGTGGAGCACCTCAGCCGCGCCCTCGAAGAAGCGGCGCAGGGTCTTGTTGCGGACCACGGCCAGCACGCGTTCGCCCGGGACCTCTGAGGCACTCTTCCCCTCCTCCTCGCGGCTGACCATCCGCTGGGCCACCTCCAGGCCGTCGCCGGTGGTGAGCAGGTCTTCGATCACGGTCCCCAGATGGGGGCTGATGGACGACAGCCCCATCAGCCGTCCCACCGCGTCGGACGAGGTGACCACGGCGTCCGCCCCGGACTGCCGCACCAGGGGCAGGTTCTGGGAGTCGCGCACCGCGGCCACCAGGTGCGCGTTGCGGTTCAGCTGGCGCACGGTGAGGGTGGCGAGGATGGTGGTGTCATCGCGGTTCACCGTGATGATCACCTCCCTGGCCTTCGGCAGTTCCGCCCGGTGCGGCAGCTCCCGCGAGGTGGCGTCCCCCTCGAAGGCGGCCAGACCGTGGCGGTTCGCAGCGGCGACGGCGTGCGGGTCGGTGTCGATCACGACGATCCGCTCCACCGGAACCCCGTTGCGTTGCAGGGTTGCCACAGCGCTGGCGCCCATGGTGCCGTAACCGATCACGACGGTGTGGTTGCGCAGCGTCTTGCGCCACTGGGAATCCATCAGGGCCCTCCTGCCCTCATTGGCGAGTACCTCGACGGTGGTGCCGACCAGCAGCACGAGGAAGGCGATCCTGATCGGGGTGACGATGATCGTGTTGATCAGCCTGGCGTGGTCGGAGACCGGCGTGATGTCGCCGTAGCCGGTTGTCGTCATGGTGACGGTCGCGTAGTACAGCGCATCGATGAACGAGATGCCGTCGTGGGACACGTTGTCGGAGTAGGAGCCGCGATCGAACCAGACCAGCAGCGCGATCACCATCAGCAGGCCGAGGGCCAGCGCGAGCCGCTTGACCAGTTCCATCGCGGGCGTCGACGCCCGGGCCGGCAGGAACACCTGCGCCCGTCCCGCCCACGGGATGTTGGACGGCGCGAAGTGAAGCCTGCGCTTGGCCATCAGATGGTCAGAACCGCCGAGCAGTCCGTGATCTGCAGGCTCGCGAGGTGCTCTCTCCCCTTCAGGAAGCTGAGCTCCAGGACGACGGCGACGTGGACGAGGTCGGCGCCGAGGCGTTCGACGAGCTTGGCGGTGGCGCCAATGGTTCCACCGGTGGCGAGCACGTCATCGATCACCAGCACGCGCGAACCTGGCAGCACGGCATCGGCGTGCACGGCGAGGGTCTCCGTGCCGTACTCGAGGGCGAAGTCCTCGGTGTAGACCTCGCCCGGCAACTTGCCCGGCTTGCGTACCGGGACAAACCCCGCCCCGAGTTCCAGCGCCACGGGACCTGCGAAGATGAACCCGCGGGCCTCCATCCCGACCACGAAGTCGATCCCTGCCGGGGCGTTGGCCGCGAGCTCCTGGATGGTCGCGCGATAGCCGGCCGCCGAGGCGAGCAGCGGAGTGATGTCCTTGAACAGCACCCCCGGCTTCGGGAAGTCGGGGACGTCCCGGATGAGACTCGCGATCAGGCTCTGGTTGGGGTTCATCGGTCCCGCCTACCTGCGACGGTCGCTGCGCGACTGGCGGGTCGGCTGCGACCGCTGCCGGCGGGCCTCCACCTCGGCCGCCGACAGCAGACCGAGTGACTCCGGCTCCACCACGGGCTCCTCCGAGACCAGCAGCGGCACCGTCGACACCGGTTCGACCGGCGCGCCGACAGCCGCGCGGTCCTTCCCGCGGGCTGCCCTGCGGTCCAGCCGCGCTCGGTGCTCCTTCATCTCGGGCTCCGACTCGCGCATGTCCGCCAGCAGCGGGGTGGCGATGAAGATAGACGAGTAGGCCCCGGCCACCATGCCGACGAACAGGGCGAGGCCGAGGTCCTTCAGCGGTCCGGTCTGCAGGATGAAGGCGCCGGTGAACAGCAGCGCCGCCACCGGCAGGACGCCGATGATGGTGGTGTTCACCGAGCGGATCAGCACCTGGTTGACAGCCAGGTTGGCCTGGTGGGAGTACGTGTACCGCGACTTCTCGAGGTCGGCCACGTTCTCGCGGATCTTGTCGAAGACCACCACCGTGTCGTACAGCGAGTAGCCGAGGATGGTCAGCACGCCGATCATCGTCGCCGGGGTGACCGAGAACCCGACGATGGCGTAGACCCCGATCGTCACCACGAGGTCGTGCAGCAGCGCGACCATGGCCGCGATCGACATCTTGAAGTCGCGGAAGTACCCCCAGATCAGCAGCATCACCAGGCCGATGAAGACTGCCAGCGCGATCAGCGCCTGCTGGGTGATCTGCTGGCCCCACGAGGCGCCGATCAGCGAGTACGCGACGTCGTCGATGGAGATGCCGAGTTCGGTGGCGATCGCCCCCTTGACCAGGGCGACCTCGGCGACGTCGAGGGACCGGGTCTGGATCCGAACGGTGGAATCGCCGACCGTGGTGACGGTGAGCTCGTCGTTGTCCGGCAGGCCGAGGCGCTCCACCGCGGTGCGAACCTCGTCCACGGTCTGTGAGGTGACGCTGGTCGGTGCCTGGAAGTCGGCACCGCCACGGAACTCGATGCCGAGGTTGAGACCACGCACGGCGATGGCGAGGATGCAGACCGCCAGGATCACCGCGGTCGCGATGTACCAGATCTTCCGCTTGCCGACGAAGTCGTAGGACAGCTCACCGGTGTACAGCCGGTGCGCGAAACCGTTGCCGCGGGACATCAGGCCACCCCTCCCACCGTGACAGGGCGACGCTTGCCGTTGTGCAGCGGCGGGTTCGTCGCGCCCAGGTGCTCGGCCTCGAAGCCGGAGAACCTGTGACCGCCGCCGAAGAACTTCGTCTTGCCGAGCAGCGTCACCAATGGCTTGGTGAAGAAGAACACGATGGCGATGTCGATCAGCGTGGTGAGGCCCAGCGTGAACGCAAAGCCCTTGACCGCGCCGATCGCCAGCACGAACAGCACCACCGCCGACAGCAGCGAGACCGAGTCGGCGACAAGGATCGTCTTGCGCGACCGCTCCCAGCCGGTCTCGATGGCGGCCTTCAGGCTGCGTCCCTCGCGCACTTCGTCCCTGATCCGTTCGAAATAGATGATGAACGAGTCGGCGGTGACACCGATCGCCATGATCGCGCCGGCGATGCCGGGCAGGTTGAGCGCGAAGCCCATGCCCTGGCCGAGCAGCACCATCATCACGTAGGTGATCGCCGCGGCGATCGCCAGCGAGGCGACCACCACGATCGCGAGAGCGCGGTAGTACAGCAGGCTGTACAGCACGACCAGCGCAAGGCCGATCAGGCCGGCGATGATGCCCGCCTGCAGCTGCTCGCCGCCCAGCTTGGCCGACACGTTGTCCACGCTGGAGACGTCGAAGGACAGTGGCAGGGCGCCGTAGGTGAGCACGTTCGCCAACGAGGTGGCCGACGCCTGGGTGAACGAGCCCGAGATCTCGGCGCGGCCGCCCGGAATCGGGTTCTCCACGTTCGGGGCCGAGATCACCGAGTCGTCCAGCACGATCGCGAACTGGCTCAGGGGCCGGGACTGGGTCGACAGGTGGGTGGTGACGGTGTTGAAGTCGCGGGCGCCCTGGTCGTTGAACTCGAGGGCCACCACCCACGACACCGAGGCCGGCGGGACCGAGGCGTATGCCCGTGTCACCTGGTCGCCACGGATCAGCGCCGGACCGAGCAGGTACTTGTAGGTGTTCGTCTCGTCGCAGGCGATCAGCGGCTGGTCGACCACTGCAGGAGTGGGCGAGTCCTCGCCGCAGGTGAACTCCTCGAACTCGTCGGTGTCGCGATCGCTCGGCTCCCACTGCAGCAGCTCGTCAAGGGTCGGCGGGGTGTCCGCCGGCGCGGTCGGGCGCGGGCTGGGAACCGGGGTCGGCAACTGCGGCAGCGGACGGCGGTTGGTCGCGGTCGGGGACGGGGAGGCGGTGGCCTCCGGCGCCTCGCCCGGCTCCTCGGCCGGCTCTTCACCGGGCTCGACGGCGGCGGGGGCGGCCTCCTCGGCGAACACCTTGCGGAAGTACAGCTGGGCGGTCTGGCCGACCATCTCCACCAGCTCGTCGGCCTGGACGTTCGGCACCGAGACCACGATCTGGCGGTCACCGCTGGTGGTGACCTCGGTCTCACCCACACCCATCGAGTCGACGCGCTGCTGGATGATCGTCCGCGCCAGCTCAAGACTCGTCGGGTCGACCGATCCCTCCCCTGTGACGTTGGAGGCGGTCAGCGTGATCGTCGTCCCACCGCGCAGGTCGAGGCCCAGCTTGGGGGTGTAGACCCCGGACAGGCCCATCATTGCGTAGAGCGCGACCACCACGAGCCCGAACACCACGAGGGTGCGGGCCGGGTGGCGGTGTTTCCTGCTTGTCGTTGCCACGGTTTCTTTCTCAGTCCTCGAGCGCCTTGCCCGCTGGGCCTAGTTCCTGCGGTCTTCCTCGGTGTCGCTCGAGGGCGGGGTCGGGTCGAAGGTCATCGGCTCGGCCGGCTCGTAGGCGATCGGCTCGGCCGGCTCGTAGGCGATCGGCTCGGCCGGCTCGGAAACCGTCTCGTCGAGCTCCGTGACAGCCTCGGGGTCGGCGTCGACGTACTCGAACTCGTCCTCGATCGGCTGGGTGGAGATCGCCCGCTTGTCGATGGTGATCTCCACTCCCGGGGCGATCTCGAGGATCGCCTGCTTCTCGCCCAGGTGGCTGATCGTGCCGATGATGCCCGAGATGGTCATGACCCGCGAGCCCGCCTCGAGCGCAGCAAGCTTGGACTGCTGCTCCTTGGTGCGCTTCTGCTGCGGCCTGATGAGCAGGAAGTACAGCGCGGCGCCCATCAGCACCACCATCAAGACGGTTTCCATCACGAATCCTCACGTTGTGCACGGCCAGAAGACGGTCGGGGCCGCCGACCCGATAGCGTACCGCCGGATCGCAGAATCACCCATTTGAACCGCAGGTGCGTCACTCATTCGCCGAGAAGAGGTCGGGTATGGACTGCGGCGGGTTGAGGCCGAGGTGCTGCCAGGCCCGGGGCGTGGCGACCCGGCCCCGCGGGGTGCGGGCGAGGAAGCCCTGCCGGACCAGGAACGGCTCGGCCACCTCCTCGACGGTCTCGACCTCCTCGGCGACCGCCATCGCCAAGGTGGTGATGCCGACCGGCCCGCCCCCGAACCTGCGGCACAGCGCGTCCAGCACGGCGCGGTCGAGCCGGTCCAGGCCGAGCGGGTCGACCTCGTAGAGCTCAAGGGCCGCCGCGGCCACCTGCGGGGTGAGCCGGCCGTCGGAGCGGACCTGGGCGTAATCGCGCACCCGTCGCAGCAACCGGTTGGCGATCCGCGGGGTGCCGCGGGAGCGGGAGGCGATCTCGCGGGCCGTGCCATGCCCGAGCTCGATCGCCAACAGCTGGGCGGACCGGGCGATGATCGCCTCCAGCGCGTCGGTCTCGTAGAAGTCGAGCTGGGCGGTGAAGCCGAACCTGTCGCGCAGCGGGCCGGGCAGCAGACCCGCCCTCGTGGTGGCCCCCACGAGGGTGAAGGGAGGGATCTCCAGCGGGATGGCGGTGGCGCCGGGGCCCTTGCCGACGACGACATCCACCCGGAAGTCCTCCATCGCCAGGTAGAGCATCTCCTCGGCGGGCCGCGACATCCGGTGGATCTCGTCGAGGAAGAACACCTCCCCCTCGGTCAGCCCGGACAGGATCGCGGCCAGGTCGCCGGCGTGCTGGATGGCAGGGCCGGAGGTGATCCGCAGCGGGGCCCCGAGTTCGGCGGCGATGATCATCGCCAGCGTCGTCTTGCCCAGGCCGGGCGGGCCGGAGAGCAGGACGTGCTCCGGGACGCTGCCGCGGTGCCGGGCGGCGTCGAGCACCAGCCCGAGCTGGGCGCTCACCCGGGGCTGACCGGTGAACTCGGTCAGCCGGGCGGGACGCAGCGCGGACTCGGCGGCGAGTTCCCCCGAGTGGGCGTGCGGGTCGAGCGGGTCGGTCTCGGAATCGGGGCGGGCCACGGCACTCACTTTGCCAGCGTCCGCAGTGCTGCGCGCATCAGCAGCGCCACCGAAGGCTGCGGGTCGGCATCGGCGAGCTCGGCCACCCGGTCACAGGCTGCCTCAGCATCGCGGGTCGACCAGCCGAGGCCCTCCAGGCCGGAGCGCACCTGCTCGCGCCAGCCCTCGGCGCGCTCGGCGGCGGTGGCGGCGACCGCCAACTGCCCGACCTTGTCCTTCAGCTCGAGGATGATGCGCTGGGCACCCTTCGCCCCGATTCCCGGCACCCTGGTCAACGCGGCGACGTTCCCGCCGGCCACCGCCGCCCGCAGGCCGTCCGGCCCGAGCGTGGCCACCACCGAGAGCGCGATCTTGGGGCCGATCCCCGAGGCGCCCTGCACCAGTTCGAAGCAGTCCCGCTCCGCGATCTGGCCGAAGCCGTACAGGGTGAGGGATTCCTCGCGGACGACCAGGGTGGTGGCCAGCGTGGCGGTCTCCCCGACCGCCAGCCCGGACGCGGTGGCCGGCGGGCACAGCACGTGCATTCCCACCCCGCCGACGTCGATCACCGCCCAGGCGGCGCCGACAGCGACGACACTGCCCCGAAGCTGCGCGATCATGCGGTCCTCCCCTGGGCCCTGGCGAGGGCCGCCTCGATCCGGTCCTGCCCCGCGCCCCGCCACAGGTGGCAGATCGCCAGCGCCACCGCGTCGGCGGCGTCCGCGGGCTTCGGCGGCGCGTCCAGCTTGAGGATGCGGCTCACCATCGTGGCGACCTGGGCCTTCTGGGCGCGTCCGGAGCCGGTGATCGCCGCCTTGACCTCGGTGGGGGTGTGCAGGTGGACCGGCAACCCTTCCCGGGCGGCGACGAGCATCGCTATCCCTGCCGCCTGCATCGTGCCCATGACGCTCAACACATTCTGGTCGGCGAAGACCCGCTCGACAGCGACGACGTCGGGGCGATGGGTGTCGAGCCACTCGACCAACCCCGCCTCGATCCGGACCAGCCGCTGCGGGGCCGCCATCGTAGCCGGGGTGGTGATGACGCCGACCGCCACCAGCCGCGGTGGGCGACCCGGGTCGCCCTCGATCACCCCGACGCCACAGCGGGTGAGGCCGGGATCGACTCCCAGGACGCGCATCAGCACCAGCCTTCCGAACAGTTGTTCGGATAGTACGGCGGACCCCCGGGGCCGGGCGAGCGGCCACGCCGGGGGCGTCGGACTCAGTTGTCGAGTTCCTCCAGGATGGTGTCCGGCACATCCTCGTTGGAGTAGACGGTCTGGACGTCGTCGAGGTCCTCGATCGCGTCGAGCAGCTTGAACAGCTTCTCGGCTGCCTCCTTCGCGTCCACCGCCTGGGTGTACTGAGGGACGAACTGCACCTCGGCCGACTCGTAGTCGAGGCCCGCGGCCTGGACCGCCTTGCGGACCTCGACGACCGCGGAGGGGTCGCTGAGGACGCGGAAGGTGTCCCCTTCGTCGGAGACATCCTCGGGATCGGCGTCCAGCGTCGCCTCGAGCAGGTCGTCCTCGGTCAGCGTCCGTCCGCCCTGGGCCTTGGCGACCTCGACGACGCCCTTGCGATCGAAGATCCGCGAGACCGAGCCGACGTCGGCCATCGTCCCGCCGTTGCGGGTGACGGCCACCTTGACGTCGGAGGCGGAACGGTTGCGGTTGTCGGTGAGGCACTCGATGAGGATCGCAACGCCGGCAGGGCCGTACGCCTCGTACATGATCTCGGTGTAGTCGACGGCGTCGCCGCCTGCGCCACTGCCCCGCTTGACCGCGCGGTCGGTGTTGTCGTTGGGGACGGAGTTCTTCTTCGCCTTCTGGATCGCGTCGTACAGGGTCGGGTTCCCGCCGGGGTCACCGCCGCCAACCCGGGCCGCGACCTCGATGTTCTTGATCATCTTGGCGAAGAGCATGCCGCGCTTGGCATCGATGACAGCCTTCTTGTGCTTGGTGGTGGCCCACTTGGAGTGCCCGCTCATCTGCGTCCTTCTGGCTGGGGAAAAACTGCGGCCCCCACTCTAGGCCAGCCGCGCCCCGGCAGCCGAACCCGGCGGCTGTCGTATGCTCACCGGCGTGATGCAGCGGCGGCATGGTGAGTACAAGGTGCCCGGCGGGAAGCTGGTGGCCGTGGACCTGGTCGTGGCGGACGGCCGGCTCGCGCAGGTGAGCGTGAGCGGGGACTTCTTTCTCGACCCCGACGACGCCCTCGAACTGATCGACGCCGCCCTGACCGGCCAGCCGGCCAGCGCCGACGTCG
>JAEYNS010000199.1 GCA_023412435.1 Actinomycetes bacterium
CCGCACGCTCCCCGGCCAGGGCGCCCCGGTGCGGGCCGAAGCGATCGCCCTCTCCCCTTCCGGGAGCCGCGCGGCCATCGTGCGCGGCGATGAGTCGCCGCGGCTCATCGTCTACGACACCGCGACCGGGCACCAGGTCGCCGCCCACCCGGACCCGCTGGCGCCCGCACCCGACGAGCCGGCCCCGTACCCGCGCTACACCGAGGCACTCGCCTTCACCGACGAGGACACCCTGCAGTTGGTCGGCAACGACGCCCGGTGGCTTCGCCTCGACCTCCGGTCGGGACGAACCGGCGGGGCGGGCGCGACGGACTGGATCCCTTCCCACAGCCTCTACGCGCCATCCGAGCGGGCGGACTTCCTGCTCTCCGCGCCGCTGGTGGACGGGGGTTCCGTCCAGGGCTGGCCACTGAACGGCGGGCCCCCGCTCACCGCCGCCGTGCAGCTCCATGACCCCCTGGATCTCGCGATCAGCCCGGACGCCCGCCTGGTGCTGGTGAACGACTCCTCGACGGGACTGTCAGTGGCCCCGGTGCGCGACGACGCCGCGCTGCCCGTGGTGCCGGCGACCCGGATCACCGGCCTCGGCCCGGTCACCAGCATGGCCTTCCTCACCCCCACCCGGGCTGTCGCCGCCTCCCGGAGCGACCTGGCGCTGCTGTCCTTCGGCGGGCACGGCCGCGGTGCCCGCAGCGGCGCCCTGGCACCACGCGCGGTGGGCAGTGTGGCGGGCTACGCCGTGGACTGGCGCAACTCCCGGCTCGCGGTCTCGCCCGACGGCTCCCGGCTGGCGGTGCTGGAACTCACCGACAACGCGCTGCAGGTGGTGCCGCTGCCGGGGCGCGAGGCCGTCGCGCTGCCATCGACCGGGGTCGGTGCGACCGAGGAGTTCGACGTCCTCTTCGGCCCGCTCTGGATCGACGACGACACCGTCTTGTTGGTGGGGGCGGCGCCGGCCGGTTCGGCTCCCCCGCTGCCGGCCGGGGTCGTCCGCTGGGACCTGGCGGCCCGGACCGGGTCGGACGGTGACCCCGCGGCGCCGATCGCCGCCGCTGCGTCGGGTGCCGGCACGGTGCTGATCGCCGGCTCGGACGGGACCGTCCACACCAGGGCGGTCCCCGCCGGGGAGGCGATGCGGACGGTCCGGGCCGGCGCCGCCGGCGCGCAGTACGACCTCGCCGGCTTCAGCCCCGACCTGCGCCAGGTGGCGTTGGTCAGCAGCGGGGACGCGGTCGACCACCCGGCCGCAGTGCGGGTGGTGGAGGTGGAGACCGGCGTCGCCGTCCACGAGCAGGTCTGGCCGACCGGGACCGGGATCGCGGGGGTGGCGTTCGCGGGAAGCACCCTGCTGGTCTCCCGGCTCGACGGCTCGGTGGAGGTACTGCCCGACCTGGGACGAGGGACCGCCGGGCGACTCTCGACCACGGGGGTGCGAACCAGCAGCGGCTCGGTCCAGCGGTCCGCCCCGGTGGTGGGCGAGGGCGGCCTGGTCGGTGTGCCGACACGTTCGGGCCTACAGCTGTACGACCTCTCGGGCCCGCATCCCGCGGGCTTTCTCGCGGTGCCGCCGGGATTCGAGGCCGTCCCCCGCAGCTATCTGATCGCGCCGGACGGCCACACCCTGATCACCGGCTACTTCGGGGCGGACGCACGCACCGCCGGGTTCAGCGTCCGGGACCTGGCCGCCGAGGCTGCCGCCTCGCAGGCCTGCGCGAGCGCCGGCGGCGCACTCAGCGAGGCGCAGTGGACGCGGGTGATCGGCGACGCCCTGCCCGAGCAGCTCGCCTGCCGCTGAGCCGGCCCGCAGCCTCACCCGCGTCCTCGCCCATGGGTAGACCTGCCCGCAGGGGTGTTGTCCTGTCCGGAGCGCCTCGTAGCGTGAAGACATGTCGTTAGCGCAACTCGCCGCCACCCTCGACGGCACCCTCGTCCTGCCCGGCTCCGACGACTTCGAGAGCTCACGGCTGTTCCACGGCCGGCCGGGCGAACCCGCGGCCGTCGTCCATGTCGCCAGCGTCGCCGACGTCGCCGCGGCCGTCCTCGCGGCGCGCGCAGAGGGCCTGCCGGTCGCGGTGCGCGGAGGCGGCCACAGCATGTGGGAATCGATCCCCGGCGCGCTGGTGGTCGACCTGGCAGGGCTCGACACCGTCGAACCCGACGAGGATCCGGTCGCCGGGGACGGCACCTGCCTGGTGCGGATCGGCGGCGGAGCCACGTGGGGCAGGGTGGCCGATACCCTCGGCGAGCGCGGGCTGGCGATCAGCTCCGGCGACACCCGTTCGGTGGGGGTGGGCGGTCTCACCCTCGGCGGCGGGATCGGCTGGGTGGTGCGACGTTGGGGGCTGGCCCTCGACCAACTGGTCGGCGCCCAGGTCGTCACCGCGGACGGCGAGATCCTCGAGGTCTCCGACGATGCCCACCCCGACCTGTTCTGGGGGCTGCGGGGCGGTGGTGGGAACCTCGGCGTGGTGACCCGCTTCGACTTCGTCGCCCACCCCCTCGAGGGCGTCATTCACGCCACGCTCACCCTCGACCCCGCCGGACTGAGGGACTCCCTTCGCGCCTTCCGGGACGTGATGCGGTCGGCGCCGCCGGAGCTCAACGGGTCTGTGGTGCGCACCCCCGAGTTCGGACCTGCGATGCCCTCGCGGACCGCGATCGAGTTGATCTGGGCCGACCCCGACGAGGCGGCCGCGCGGGCGGCGCTGGCGCCCCTGCTCGCCCTGCCGGAAGTGATCTCGGCGGACGTGGTGCCCTGCGCGTACGCCGACCTGCTGCAGGAGGCCCCGATGCCGCCACCCGGGGTGGCGATGCCCACCATCATCGACGAGAACGGGTGGTTCGCCGCGTTCGACGACGAGGTGATCGACGCTCTGCTCGCAGCGGCGGAGGCGGCAGGCGCACAGCTCTTGCTGGTGCGCTGGCTGGGCGGGCGGTTCGGCGAGGTCGACCCGGAGGCGACAGCGGTGTCCTTCCGCGCCGCCGAGGCCTTCGCCATGACAGCAGCCCTGGCACCGCCCGACGCCGGGCCGGACGCACAGGCTGGGGTGCGGGCGGCGCTGGCACCCTTCGTCGAGCACGCCCTCGGCACCTACGGCAACTTCACCAACGCGGTGGCGCCCACCGTGGTTCAGCGCATGTACACCTCCCGGACGAGGCAGCGGCTCATGGCGTTGAAGCAACAGTGGGACCCGGGCAACATCTTCTCCCGCAACCACAACCTCGCGCCGACCTCTTGAGCGGGGGCGATCCTGCGGTGGGCGACCGAGAGTTCGACCTCGTCCTGTTGGGGGCCACCGGGTTCGTGGGCTCGCTGACGGCCGCCCACCTGGTCGACGCCGCCGGGAGTGCGAGGGTGGCGCTCGCAGCCCGCTCCGCCGCGCGGCTCGCCGCGCTGCGAGCCGCGCTCGGTGAGCCTGCCCGTGACTGGGCGCTGGTCGAGGTCGACGCCGCCGACCCTCGAGGTCTGGCCGACCTGGCCGGTCACACCCGGGTCCTGGCCACCAGCGTGGGCCCGTACGCCCGCTACGGCAGGGACGTGGTGCGGGCCGCGGCCGAACGTGGCACCCACTATGCCGACCTCACCGGCGAGGTCAGCTTCGTCGTCTGGACGCGCGCGGAGCTCGACGGCATCGCCCGCCGGACCGGGGCGAGGATCGTCCACTCCTGCGGCTTCGACTCGATCCCGTCCGACCTCGGCGTGCTGGTCACCGCCCAGCGCGCCGCCGAGGACGGCGAGGGCACCCTGGCGGAGGCGACGCTGGTCGTCCGCTCGCTGCGGGGAGGGTTGTCCGGGGGCACCATCGACTCGCTGCGCCAGGAGGTGATCGCTGCGCGTCGGGATCCTGCGGTCCGGCGGGCGGTGCGCGACCCCGGCTCGCTGCTGCCCGAGGCGGCGCGGCCCGTCCGTGGGCCCCGCTCGCTGCTGCAGCGGGTTCGGGAGCGGATCCCCGTGGAGCGAGATCCCGGCACCGGCCGCTGGCTGGGCCCGTTCGTGATGGCCGGGTACAACGCCCGGATCGTGCAGTTGTCGGCGGCCCTGGGTGGCGCGGCCGTCGCGCCCGGGTTCCGGTACCGGGAGGTCAGCGACCTCGGCGCCGGCCCGGCGGGTCCGGTCCTGGCGG
>JAEYNS010000321.1 GCA_023412435.1 Actinomycetes bacterium
GCGCTTCGGTGTCCGGGTCCCGCAGTACATGGTCGGCTTCGGCCCCACCTTGTGGTCCACCACCCGGGGCGAGACCGAGTACGGCATCAAGGGGTTCCCGCTGGGCGGCTACGTCCGGCTGCTCGGCATGTACCCGCCCGGGTCGCCGCGGCAGGGCAAGCCCGGACGGGTCGCCGAACTGGCGGACGCGGCCCGCGACCAGGAGTGGTCGCAGATCACCCCCACCGATGTCGCCGACAACCGGCTCTTCTACCAGAAGAAGACCTGGCAGAAGCTCGTGGTGATGTTCGGCGGGCCGTTCATGAACATCCTGATCGCGTTCCTGCTCTTCTGGGGCATCACCGGGTGGTACGGCGTCCCGCGGGCCCAGACCACCATCGCCTACGTGCAGCAGTGCGTGATCCCCGCCGACGCCGGGCGCACCACCTGCGAGCCCGGTGACCCGGTCACCCCCGCGGCCCAGGCCGGACTGCAGGCCGGGGACACGGTGGTGGCCTTCAACGGCACACAGATCACCAGTTACGACCAGCTCAGCGGGCTGATTCGCGCCAACCTCGACGGCGAGGCGAGGATCGTCGTAGTCCGGGACGGCGCGACCGTCGAGCTGCCGGCCGTCCACACCCTCGTGACCGGGGTGCGCGACAACTGGGATCCGTCCCGGGTGATCCCGGCCGGCTGGCTCGGGGTCTCGCCCGAACAGGTGCTGGTCACCGGCGGCCCCGGCGAGGTGATCGCCGACATGGCGACGATGACGGGCCAGAGCATCGTCGCGCTGGTGCAGTTCCCGGTGAAGGTGTGGAACGTGGTGGCCGACATGGTGACGGGCCGCCCGCGGGACGTCTACGGCCCGATCAGCATTCTCGGCGCCAGCCAGGTGGCAGGCCAGGTGATCGCCCAGGAGGGCCTGAGCTGGCAGGTCAAGGCGGTCACCTTCGCCTCGCTGCTGGCCTCGATCAACCTCTTCCTCGCGGTGTTCAACCTCGTCCCGTTGCCACCGCTGGACGGCGGCCACATGCTGGGCGCGGTGTGGGAGTGGCTGCGCCGCAGGGGCGCCCGGCTGCTGCGCCGTCCCGACCCCGGGCCCTTCGACACCGCCAAGCTGCTCCCGGTCGCGTACGGGGTGGCGGGCCTGCTGCTGATCAGCGGCATCGTGCTGATCCTGGCCGACATCATCAGCCCGCTCCAGCTGTTCTGACGGCGGCGGCGAGCCTGACCACCGCCTCCTCGACCAACCGGTCGGGGAGGTTGCCGTAGCCGAGCACCAGGCCCGGACGGTCGGGGTCGGCGGTAGCCCGGCAACTGTCGAGGTCCATCACCGCCACCCCCCGCCGGGCGGCCAGTTCGACCACCAGGGCGGGCTCCAGGCCCGGCGGCAGCGAGACCACCAGGTGCAGTCCGGCCGCGATGCCCGAGACCCGGCAGTCGGGCAGCCGGCCCTGCAGCGCCGCCACCAGCGTGTCCCTGCGGGCATGGTAGGCACGGCGCAGCAGCCGCAGCTGACGGGCGTACCCCCCGCTGTCCAGGAAGTCGGCCAGCGCCAGCTGGTCGAGCAGCGAGGCCTCGCCGGCCAGAGCCCGCACCGGCTCGGTCCATTCCGGTGGGGTCACCACCCAGCCCAGCCGGAGCGCCGGCGCCAGGGTCTTCGACACCGAGCCGACCAGGGCCACCCGGTCCGGAGCGAGCCCCTGCAGGGTGCCGACCGGGCGCCGGTCGTACCGGAACTCGGCGTCGTAGTCATCCTCGACCAGCAGCCCGTCCGCCGCCCTCGCCCAGTCCACCGCCGCCGTCCGCCGGTGCGGGGCGAGCACGGTTCCGGTCGGGAACTGATGGGCGGGGGTGACGAGCGCCGCCCGCACCGACGCGGTGGTGGCCAGCTGCCCGGTGAGCATCCCGGAACCGTCCACGCCGACCGGCACGGTGGCGATCCCGGCGCCCGCGATCCGGGCACGCAGCCGTGCCCAGCCCGGGTCCTCGACGGCGAGCTCTGTGTGGCCGGCGGCCACCAACGCTCCTGCGACCGCGGCTATCCCGTCACGGATGCCCGTGGTGATGGTCACCTGGGCCGGGGTGACCACCGCGCCGCGCACCCTGGCCAGATACCCGGCCACCGCCGTCTGGAGCCGGGGGTGGCCGCCGTCGGGCGGATAGCCGAGGTCCTGCACGGACGCGGCGGCGAGCGCCGCGCGGGAGGCCCGCGCCCAGGCGCTGCGGGTGAAGGCCCGCAGATCGGGCAGCCCGGGGGACAGGTCGAAGGCGGGCACGGGAGCCGAGGGCGGCAGGGGCTGCAGGGTGCCGGTCGGGGCCGGGGCGCGGCGCACCCTCGTGCCCGAGCCGACCCTCGACTCCAGATAGCCCTCCGCGACGAGCTGGTCGTAGGCCTGAGTGACGGCCCAGCGCGAGCAGCCGAGGTCGGCGGCCAGTTCCCGGGTGGGCGGCAGGACTGTGCCTTCGGTGAGCAGGCCGGTCCTGACGGCCTGCCGTACCGCAGCTGCGATCCGGGCGTGGAGCGGGCCGTCGCCATCCAGATTGGACTGGAGAATCTGCATGTGATTGGACCTGTCGACCATGCCAAAATGTCGAGAGGATCGTCTCATGACGATGACCTCCCTGCACAAGCGCCCGCTCGGTGCCTCGGGGCTCGAGGTGTCTGCGATCGGCCTGGGCTGCTGGGCGATCGGCGGCCACTTCCTGCTGGACGGCCGCCCCGACTCCTACGGCGCCGTGGACGACACCGAATCGATCCGGGCGATCCGCGACGCGATCGCCGCCGGTGTGACTCTGATCGACACCTCGGACGCCTACGGCACCGGCCACAGCGAGGAGGTGGTGGGGCGCGCCGTGGCCGGACGCCGTGACCAGGTGGTGCTGGCCACCAAGTTCGGGTACGTGATCGACCCGCAGGCCAGGGCGATCACCGGCACCGACGCCTCGGGCGGCTACGCCCGCCGGGCGCTGACCGCTTCGCTGCAGCGGCTGGGAACCGACCACATCGACCTCTACCAGCTGCACCTGGGCGATGCGACCATCGCGCAGGCGGAGGACGTCTTCGCCACCCTCGAGGAGCTGAGCCGGGAAGGGCTGATCCGTGCCTACGGCTGGAGCACCTGGGAGGCGGGCGCGCTGCGGCAGGTGGCCGCCCGCCGGGGGCTGGCCAGCGTCCAGCACGAACTCAACGTGCTGGTCGACCAGCCGGAGCTGCGCGCCGTGGCAGCCGAGGCGGGGATCGCGACGATCGCCAACATGCCGCTGGCGATGGGCCTGCTGAGCGGCCGGTACGGCGCGGACACCCGGATGCCGACCGACGAGGTCCGGGGCAGCGGCCACGACTGGGTGCGCTACTTCACCGACGGCCGACCGCGTCCGGACTTCCTCGCCGCCCTCGCCGCCGTCCGCGAGATCCTCACCGGCGGTGGCCGCAGCCTGGTGCAGGGCGCGCTGGCGTGGGTGCTCGCCCAGGGGCCGATGACGGTCGCGATCCCCGGCTTCAAGTCACCGCGGCAGGCGCTGGAGAACGCCGGCACCCTGGACCGGCCGCTGCTGACCGCCGCCGAGCTCGCCGAGATCGATGTCCTGCTCGGCCGCGGGGCGTCCGGATAGGTGCTGCTGGCGAGGGTGAGTAGGCTGGCGAGCGGATCATCCCGCCGCCGGCCAGGCGCTGCGGGCGCTACGAATGAGGAGTCCATGGCGATCAACCTCGGGATGCCTGCCGTACCCCCGCCCGTCCTCGCCGCCCGGCGACCCACCCGGCAGATCAAGGTCGGCAAGGTACTGGTCGGGGGCGGAGCACCGATCTCCGTGCAATCGATGACCACCACGAAGACCACCGACATCAACGGCACCCTGCAGCAGATCGCTGAGCTCACGGCCACCGGCTGCGACATCGTGCGGGTCGCGGTCCCGAGCCAAGACGATGCCGATGTCCTCCACATCATCGCGAAGAAGTCGCAGATCCCCGTGATCGCCGACATCCACTTCCAGCCCAAGTACGTCTACTCGGCGATCGACGCCGGCTGCGCCGCCGTGCGGGTGAACCCGGGCAACATCCGCGCGTTCGATGACCAGGTGAAGCAGATCGCCCGCGCTGCCGCCGACGCCGGGGTCTCGATCCGGATCGGCGTCAACGCCGGCTCGCTCGACAAGCGGCTGCTCGCCAAGTACGGCTCGCCCACCCCCGAGGCGCTGGTGGCGTCGGCGCTGTGGGAGGCCAGCCTGTTCGAGGAGCACGACTTCCGTGACTTCAAGATCTCGGTCAAGCACCACGACCCGGTGGTCATGGTGCGCGCCTACGAGATGCTGTCGGAAGCCTGCGACTACCCGCTGCACCTCGGCGTCACCGAGGCCGGGCCCGCCTTCCAGGGCACCATCAAGAGCTCTGTCGCCTTCGGCGCGCTGCTGGCCAAGGGCATCGGCGACACCATCAGGGTGTCGCTGTCGGCCCCGCCCGCCGAAGAGGTCAAGGTCGGCATCAAGATCCTGGAGTCGCTGAACCTGCGTCCCCGCCACCTCGAGATCGTCTCGTGCCCGTCGTGCGGACGGGCGCAGGTCGACGTCTACAAGCGCGCCGAAGAGGTCACCGCCGGGCTGGAGGGCATGGAGGTGCCGCTGCGGGTCGCGGTGATGGGTTGCGTGGTGAACGGCCCGGGCGAGGCCCGCGAGGCCGATCTCGGGGTCGCGTCCGGCAACTGCAAGGGCCAGATCTTCGTCAGGGGCGAGGTGATCCGAACCGTGCCCGAGTCGGAGATCGTGCAGACCCTGATCGCCGAGGCCAACCGCCTCGCCGCCGAGGCCCCGGTCGGCGAGTCCGGCCCCGTCCAGGTCAGCGTGGGGTGACCCGTGCCGGCCCGGATCCTCACCGCGGCAGATGCACCGCTGGTGAGGGAGCTGGTGGCCGCTGACCCGGTCGGCAACGTCTTCGTCGGCTCGCGGGTCGACGCGGGGGTGCTCAACCCGACCAGCGCGGGCGTGCTGTGGGGCTGGCCCGCCGACCGTCCGACGGCGCTGCTCCACGTCGGGGCGAACATGGTGCCCGTGGCCACCGATCTGAGCGCCATTCCCGCCTTCGTCGAGGCGGCCGGACGCCGCCGTACCTGCCAGTCGATCGTCGGGCCGAGCTGGCTGGCCTGGCCGCTGTGGCAGGCGCTGGCGGCCCGGTGGGGGACCGTCTACCAGGCGGTCCGCGAGGTGCGCCGGCACCAGCCGGTGATGGCGCTCTCGGGCCCGCCGATCGGGGCCATCGACCACCGTGTCCGGCCGATCACGGGGGCCGAGTTCTCGTCGTACCTGCAGGCCTCGGTAGCGATGTACACCGAAGAGGTCGGCAGCGACCCGCTCGCCCAGGGAGCCGGCGCGGGCTACCGCAACTACTGCCGCTGGCTGGTGGACTCCGGTCGGGCCTTCGGCATCGTCGAGGACGGCAGGGTGATCTTCAAGAGCGACATCGGTGCCGCCAGCGGCAGCGTCGCCCAGATCCAGGGGGTCTGGCTCGACCCCGAACTGCGGGGACGCGGACTGTCGGCCCCCGCCATGGCCGCGGTCAGCGAGTACGTCCTGGCCGAGTTCCGTACCGCCTGCCTGTACGTCAATGACTTCAACACCCGGGCGATCCGCTGCTACGAGCGGGTCGGGTACCAGCAGGTGGGGGAGTTCGCCACCGTCTTGTTCTGAGCCTCACGGGCCAGCTGTCGCCGACGGGAGGCGTCCGGTCAGGAGACCTCCGCGACCGGAGCGCCGGTGAGTTCGACCAGTTCGGCGGGGGAGAGCGGGAACACCGCGTGCGGGTGGCCGGCGGCCGCCCAGACCTGGTCGTAGCGGAACAGCCCTTCGTCGACCAGCACCACCGGGGGCGTGGTGTGCGCCACCGGCGAGACCCCGCCGATCGAGAAGCCGGTGGCGGCTTTCACGAAGTCGGCGTCGGCGCGTCCGAGGTCGCCCACCAGCGCGGAGACCTTCGCGGTGTCGACCCGGTTGTCGCCTGCGGTGACGACCAGGACGGCGGCGTCGTCCTGCTCGCGACGGAACACGATGCTCTTGGCGATCTGGCCGAGTTCGACGCCGAGCGCGTCGGCGGCGTCCTGGGCTGTCCGCCCGGTCACCGGCAGCATCACGATCTCGTGCGGGTGGCCGGCCTCGGCGAGTCGGTCGGCGACCCGACGGACGGCATCGGGCAACGGAGTCTGAGTCACGCGGGACATCGTGCCACGGTCTGGTCGTGAGCGAGATCCTGGTCTGTCGGTGGGCGGTTTGGCTGGGTGGGGTGGGGACGGTTCCTCGG
>JAEYNS010000208.1 GCA_023412435.1 Actinomycetes bacterium
GGCCGCCCCCCCGTCCGGCGTCTGGATACCTCAGGCTGGAACGATGCTGACCAGCTTGGGGGCCCGCACGATCACCTGCCGTACCGCGCGGCCGTCCAGCGCGCGTTGCACGCCGGGGTCGGCCAGCGCCAGCTCGGTCAGCTCCGCCTCGGTGGCCGAGGGCGACACCTCCAGCTTGGCCCGCACCTTGCCCTGCACCTGCACCACGCAGGTGACCGCCTCGGCGACCAGCAGCGCAGGGTCCGCCTTCGGCCAGCGGGAGTTGGCGACCGAGGGCGCGTGGCCCAGCGCCTCCCACATCTCCTCGGCGACGTAGGGCGCCACCGTGCTCAGCGCCTGGGTGACGAACTCGGCCGCCTCCCGCGCCGCCGGGTCGGCCGGGCCGGCACCGGTGTCGATGGTCTTGCGCGCGGCGTTGACCAGCTCCATGATCCGCGCCACGACCACGTTGAAGCGGCGACTGTCCAGGGCCTCGGTGATGTCGGCAATCGAACGGTGGGTGGTCCGCCGCAACGCCAGGTCGCCCGCTGCCGGGTCGACCTCTCCCGGGGAGGTCACGTCCCCGGCCAGCCGGTAGGCGCGCTGCAGGAACTTGGCCGTCGAGCCCGGGGACATGTCGGCCCAGTCGATGTCGTCCTCCGGCGGCCCGGCGAACACCACGGTGGTGCGGATGGCGTCCACGCCGTAGGTGTCGATCTGCTTGCCCAGGTCGACGCCGTTGCCCAGGGACTTGCTCATCGCCTTGCCCTGGTTGATCACCTGGCCCTGGTTGAGCAGCCGGGTGAACGGCTCGCCGAAGTCGATCAGGCCCATGTCGTGCAGCACCTTGGTGAAGAACCGCGAGTAGAGCAGGTGCAGGATCGCGTGCTCGACGCCGCCGCCGTACTGCGCGACCGGCATCCAGCGGGCGACCTCGGCTGGGTCGAAGGGGGCGTCGGTGTGGTTCGGGGAGCAGTAGCGGAAGAAGTACCAGGACGAGTCGACGAAGGGGTCCATCGTGTCGGTGTCCCGGGAGGCCGCGCCGCCGCACGTGGGGCAGGCGACCGCCACCCAGTCCCTGGCCCCGGCCAGTGGGCTGGTGCCCTTCGGCTGCAGGTCGGCGCCGCGCAGGTCGGGCAGCGTCACCGGCAACTGGTCGTCGGGCACCGGGACCTCGCCGCACTCGGGGCAGTGGATGATCGGGATCGGGCAGCCCCAGAACCGCTGCCGGCTCAGCAGCCAGTCCCGCAACCGGTAGGTGATCGCGGCGCGGCCGGTCGACTGCGCCTCCAGGAACTCGCACATCGCCGCGACGCCGGCCGCCTTGTCGGTCAGCCCCGCCAGCTTCGGCGAGTTGACGTAGGCGCCGTCACCGGGGGTCGCGATGCCGGACTCGACAGGGTCCGGCAGGCCGGTGTCCAGCACCACGCGCACCGGCAGGTCGAAGGCTCGCGCGAAGTCCAGGTCGCGCTGGTCGTGGGCGGGCACCGCCATGATCGCGCCGGTGCCGTACTCGCTCAACACGTAGTCGGCGGCCCAGACCGGCAGCTTCTCGCCGTTGACCGGGTTGATCGCGTACCGGCCGAGGAAGACCCCGGTCTTGGGACGCTCGGTCGACTGCCGCTCGATCTCGGTCGCCCGCTTGGTCTGCTCCAGGTAGGCCTCGAACTCCTCGCGGTGCTCGGGCGCGCACAGCTCCGAGGCGAGGTCGGCGTCCGGCGCCACGACGAAGAAGGTCGCACCGTACAGGGTGTCCGGCCGGGTCGTGAAGACCCTGATCGGCTCCTCGCGACCCTCGATCCGGAAGTCCACGTAGGCGCCCTGGGAGCGGCCGATCCAGTTGCGCTGCATCGCCAGCACCCGGTCGGGCCACTTGCCCTCCAGGACGTCCATGTCGTCCAGCAGGCGCTGGGCGTAGTCGGTCACCTTGAAGTACCACTGGTTCAGCTTGCGCTTGGTGACGGTGGAGCCACAGCGCTCACACGCGCCCTGGACCACCTGCTCGTTGGCCAGCACCGTCTGGTCCTTGGGGCACCAGTTGACGAAGGAATCCTTGCGATAGGCCAGCCCGCGCTCGTAGAAGCGCAGGAACAGCCACTGCGTCCAGCGGTAGTACTCGGGGTCGGAGGTGTGCAGCCGCCGGGTCCAGTCGAAGCTCAGCCCGTACCGCTTGAAGGAACGGGCCTGGGTCTCGATGTTGGCGTAGGTCCAGTCCGCCGGGTGGGCGTTGCGGGCGATCGCCGCGTTCTCGGCGGGCAGCCCGAAGGAGTCCCAACCGATCGGGTGCATGACGTCGTAGCCCTGCAGCCGCCAGTAACGCGCGACGACGTCGCCCATCACGAAGGCCTCGGCGTGGCCCATGTGCAGGTCGCCGGAGGGGTAGGGGAACATGTCCAGCACGTAGCGCCGCTCGCGGCTGCCGTCGTCGAGCGGGGCGAAGGTGCGGTCGTCCTCCCAGAACTGCTGCCAGCGCTGCTGCGCGGCCGCAGCGTCGTACCCGCGTCGGACCTGTTCCGTCGTCACTTCCTGACCTCCATCGTTTCGCTCCTGCGGCATGAAAAAGCCCCCTCGTGCCCGTGGGCTCGTCAGGGGGCGCCGCGCCCGGGTGGGCCGCGGCTATCGAAGCAGCAGGCCTGCGCTCAGCACGTCCTCATGATATGCCATCCGGACACCACAGGTCTCCACCGGGCCGTCCACCCCACGAGGACCTCCGCGCACGCCACCGAACACCCCAGGAACACGGACCCACGGCGGGGTCCGCAGCCGGTTAGGAATGCCTTTCCTTGCTTGCGACAAGGGGTTTTACCGGGAACAGTTGGGGCATGGCGATCATCACCCTGCAACGTCAAGGGGCCGTGGAGGCCTCCCTCAGCTCGCGCCTGAACTGGCTGCGGGCGGGGGTGCTGGGCGCCAATGACGGCATCGTGTCGACGGCGGGCCTGGTCTTCGGGGTGGCCGGCGCCACCTCTGACCGGCTCGCGCTGGTGATCGCCGGGCTGGCCGGAATGGTGGCCGGTGCGTTGTCGATGGCCGGCGGGGAGTACGTGTCGGTGAGCAGCCAGCGCGACACCGAGCTGGCCGCCCTGGCCGAGCAGCGGCGCGCCGCGGCGGCCGACCCCGACCTGGTCGCCCGGCAGCTCGAGCAGTACTACCTCGACCAGGGGCTGAGCGCCGAGCTTGCGCGCGAGGTCGCCGGCGAGCTGAGCCAGTCCGGCGGGCTGGAGCACCACGCCCGGACCACCATCGGGATCGACGCCGACGAGCGCGTGTCACCGTGGGCCGCCGCCGTCGCCTCCGTGATCGCGTTCGCGGCGGGGGCGATCATCCCGCTGCTCGGCATGGTGCTCAGTCCCCACGAGTTCCGCCTTCCGGTCACCCTGGTCGCGGTGTGGCTGGCCCTGGTGCTGACCGGCTTCGTCAGCGCCCGGCTGGGCGACGCCAGCCCGGTCCGGCCGATGCTGCGCAACCTGCTGGTGGGGTCGCTGGCGATGGGGCTCACCTACCTGCTCGGGACACTGGCCGGGCCGCTGCTCGCCTGACCGGCGTGCTGGCGGTGGCCAGCAGCTCGGGCCGAAGGTCGTCCCACAGCGTGGGCGGGACCACGGCCTCTATGACGAGGCTGAGAATCCCGACCAGCCGCGAGTAGGGCACGAGCCGTTCCGCCCGTTCCAGGCACATCGCGGCGAGCGCGCCCTCCCCCGTGATCCAGGCGGCCATTCCCAGCAGGGCCAGCGGGTACCCCTGATGCACCGGCAGCGTCCGGTTGACCACCTGTCGCCACAGGTCGACGTGCTGGTCGGCGTCGGCGCGGGAGATCGACAACAGGGCGACGTCCCTGGCGTCGGGGTGGGTGGAGAGCGCGGCGAGCAGCGCCGCCCCGTCGTCGTCGAGCCGGCCCTGCAGCCGGCATCGGGCCAGCACCGCCGCCATCAGCCCCGGCCAACGCCTTCCCTTGACCTGCGCCAACTCGGCTCCGGTGCGTTCCGCGACCGCGACGAGATGATCCAGGTCAGCCTCCGGCGGACCGTCCAGCAGGCGTTCGACATCGCTGCGGGACGGCCGCGCGACCAGGCCGTGAACTGTCGCCTCAGCGGCCAGCGCGCTGCTGCCCGGGTCGTGACGCCCCACCGGACCACACGGCTCGTCGATCCACCAGGTGTCGCCGTCGACCAGGGTGAGCCGCCGCCGCGCTTCGGGAGGCAGGAAGGCGTCGCAGCGTCCCAGCACGTCCCAGCCGGCGCCGTGGTCGTCGGTGTAGGCGACGAACCAGCCGTCGGCCAGCGGGAACCGTCGCCAGATCCGCTCGAGCACAGCCTCGACCCCGTCGGGAGGCACGGCGTCCCGCAGGTCGATCCGGGCGGTGACCGCCACCTGCCCGCCGTCGACCACAAGCACCACCAGCGACTCCTGGGGGTGGAAGCCGAGCAGGTGCGGGATCAGCCCGAGGGCGTCGTCAACCGTGCGCAGCCGAAGTCGCGGCCGCTCGTCGTGCAGTGTCATGCCGGGAGTCTGGGAACCCGGCCGACGGTGGACCACTTGTCCACAGCAATCAGTCCGGCGAGCTGCTCATCCACAGCCGGCGGCAGGGTGGACGAAGCCGGGCGGCCCCGATCCCGCCAGGGTGGAGGGTTCGGCGAGCCCCGAGCCGGGTAGCCTTGTCGCGATGAGCCAGCCACCGTACCCCCAGCGCCCGGACCAGCCGGGGTGGAGCCCCGCGCCGCTGCCGGGGCACGGCCAGCCGTCCGGGCCATGGGATCCGACGCGTCCGCTCGGCCCTCAGCCCGCAGCCAGGACCAACATCGCCGAGTTCGCCCCGCCCCGTTCCCGCGCGCCCTGGTTCATCGGTGTCGGTGTCCTGCTCGCCGCCGTGCTCATCGTCGTGACCGCCGCCCTTCCCGCGAGCTGGCCCGGGCCGGCGGCCCCGTCCCCGACGCCGACCCCGTCCCCGACCGAGACCCTGGGCGGCCAACCCTTCACCACCACCGACGGACGGGTGACCGGTCGCTGGGAGGTGGTCGAGCGGCACTGGGACGACGCCGGCGTCGAGGTCGTGGTCAGGGTGGCCGTCGACCGGGGCAGCCTGCGGTTCGCCTTCCTCGCCTTCTCCAACGACGCGGTCGAGGTGCTCTACCCCTCCCCCGCAGGCGACCAGACCGATTTCGGCTCGCTCCCGATCGCGGCCGGGGAGGAGAGCGACGGCCGGCTGTACTTCGCGACCCCGCGGGCCGACCTCACGCTCATCCTCACCACCGAGGTGGGCAGGCAGATCTCTGCGCTCGTGGTCGAGGCCTGAGCGCCGGTGGCGGCGACGGAGGGTTCCACCGCTAGGGTGGGCCGGGTGGCGGACCGGCTGCGCATCGGCATCCTCAGTGACGACTTCTACCCCCACTCCGGCGGCGTCTCGCGCTCGATCGAGCAGCAGATCAGCCACCTGGTGGCCTTGGGACACCAGGTTCGGCTGTTCGCCCCGGAATGGGACCTGGTGCCGCCGGACAACTGCGAGTGGGAGGGCCTGCCGCAGTGGCGGCTGCCCGGCACCCCGAGCTATCTGTGCTCGCTCGCGGTGACGCCGCGGACCATCGGCCAGGTGGCCGACGCCGGGCTCGACGTGATCCATTCCCAGAACGAACGTGGCTCGCTCTACCTCGGCGCCCTGGCCGCGCGCAAGGCGGGCGTGCCCCACGTCCACACCTTCCACTCCAACTACGTGGGCACGCACCTGACCAACCCCGGGTCGGCAGGGCTGAACTCGCTGACCTACCTCCCGCTGTCCGGCAGGCTGCTGCAGCTCGCCACCAGGGGACGGTCCGCGCCGCCCGACCGGCGGCCCGGCTCCGACCAGGCGGGCCAGGACTCCGTCCACGCCCGCAGGGACTGGCGCAACCTCGCCCGGCTGGCGGCCCGGACCGACGCCTTCACCTCGCCCGCCGGCTACATGGTCTCCTGCATCGTCGAGGCCGCTCCCGACCTGGCCGGACGCGGGCACGTCGTGCCCAGCGGGGTGGACGCCGCCTTCGGCAGGGCCGTACGCACCCGCGGCGAGGACAAGACGGTCCGGTTCGTCACCTGCAGCCGGCTCGGCCCCGAGAAGCGGGTGGACGCGGTGGTGCGGGCCTTCGCCCGGCTGGATCGCGAGGACGCCGAACTCGTCGTGATCGGCTCAGGACCTGAGGAGCGGACGCTGCGCCGCCTGGCGGCGACCGTCCGGACGGGCAGGGTCCGCTTCCTCGGCCAGCTCGACGACACCGCGGCCGTGGCCCAGCACCTGGCTGACGCCGACGTCTTCGTGCTGGCGTCCTACCACTTCGACACCCAGGGCATGGTGCTGGCGGAGGCGGCCGCCGCCGGCGCGCCGATCCTGTACTGCGACGAGCGCCTGCACGTCGGCGTCGGTGCGGAGAACGCGCTGCTGGTCGGGCACACCGACGAGGAACTCGCGGCAGGGATGGCCGAACTCGCCGCGGCTCCACAGCGACGCCGCCAGATGGCGCAGGCCTCCCGCGGGCTGGCCGAGTCGCTCAGCGGCGAGGCGATGGCGCAGGCCTACGTGGCCGTCTACACCGACGCGCGGCAGCGGCACGGCGGCTGAACGGGTCGCCGCGGCTCAGCCGCTCTCCTCCAGGACGCGGGCGCGGGTGCCCATCGACTCGGGGTGGAAG
>JAEYNS010000222.1 GCA_023412435.1 Actinomycetes bacterium
GCGCGCGGCCATACTCGAGCTGTGCTCGCCGCGCGGATGGACGCAGCCGAACTCAGCCGCATGCTGGGTGGGTGGTCCGAGCCGGGAGCCCTGCTCCCGGAAGCGCTCGCCGGGGCGGTGATCGGGCTCATCCACGCCGGTTTCGTGCCTCCCGGCAGTGCGCTGCCCGCCCAACGCGACTGCGCGGCGGCGCTGGGGGTGTCCCGCGGCACAATCGTCTCCGCCTGGGCGACGCTGGAAGCCCGCGGTTACCTGGTGTCGACCCGGGGGTCGGGCTGCCGGGTGCGCTCCGGCTCCGCTGGTGCAACCGCCCTGGTCGACGGCCGGCTGTTCTCCTTCACCCGGACCCAGGCGGACGTCATCGATCTGTCCACCGGAGCCCTTCCGGCCTCGCCGGTCGTCAGGGAGGCCCTGGCTTCGTTGCGCGAGGATGAAGCCCTGCCGTACCTGGACACCGACGGCTACTTCCCGGCGGGGCTGCCGGTGCTGCGCCGTGCCATCGCCGAGCACCTCAGCCGGGACGGCCTCCCGACCGAGCCGGAGGAGGTCCTGGTGACCGCGGGGTCGCAGCAGGCGACCTTCCTGTCGCTCCGCAGCCTCGTCCAGGCCGGGGACCTCACGCTGGTGGAGGATCCGAGCTATCGGGGCGCGCTGGAGGTGCTGCGCACCCTCGGAGCCCGGATCGAGGGCATCAGGACCACTCACGAGGGGCTCGACCTCGGGCTGGTCGAGCGGGCGCTCGCGCGTCGGCCGGTAGCTCTCCACTGCCAGACCAGCATCCACAATCCGACCGGCCAGACCATGTCGTCCCGTGCCCGGTCCGACCTCGCCGACCTGATCGCGCGGTACGGGGTCGTCACTGTCGAGGACTGCTGCTCCTACGACCTCACCCTGGACGGGCCGCCCGCCCAGACTCTGGCCAGGCTCGTCGATCCGGAGCTGCTGATCAGCGTGGGCACCTTCTCGAAGCTGTTCTGGGGAGGGATCAGGGTGGGCTGGATCCGGTCGTCGCAGAACCACATCCGACGACTCCTGGAACTCCGCAAGGTTGAGGATCTCGCCACCTCCGTGATCGACCAGCTCCTCGGCATCCGGCTCCTCCGCCGGGCGCAGGAGGCGCGACGGCAGCGCCGGGAGATGCTCGCCGCCCACCTGGCCAGTACCGAGGAAGCGGTCCGTGCCCGCTTCCCGGACTGGGCCTGGCACCGGATCAAGGGTGGCTCGGGGCTGTGGGTGGACACCGGCCGAGACGCACTGGCGCTGGCGGAGACCGCCCGGCGCTCCGGCGTGAAGCTCGCACCGGGTCCGCGGTTCTCCGCCTACGACGGTCACCGGTCGATGCTGCGGCTGCCCCTGTGGCATGAGCCGGACCTTCTCGCCCGCGCGTTGGACACGGTCGCCGGCGCCGCGCGGCACTGAGGTGCGGGGACGGGCCGCTCCGCGCGAGCCTGCACCATTCTGGACGGCGCCACCGGGTGGCTCCGCCGAGAGCGCAATCCGGCCCATCAAGGGAGTCGGCGGGTACAGTGGCGAGCGTGCTGGATCCACGGCTGCTGTACACGCTCAACCCGCAGGTGTGGGAGTCTCTGGGCGGGCACGAACCGGCCCTGTTGCACCTGCTCGACGGCTACATCGACGCCGGAGCGGTGATCCACACGACCGCCCGCTACTTGCTTGAGCAGTGCGAGCACGAGGTCCTCGTCGAGTTCGACCACGACCAGCTCCACGACTACCGCTCTCGCCGTCCGCAGATGGTCTTCGACACCAATCACTGGGTCTCGCTGACTGATTACTCGCTGCTGCTGTACAAGGTGACCGACGCCAGGGGCACGCCGTTCCTGCTGCTGACCGGCCCCGAGCCGGACATGCAGTGGAACCGGGCCAGCGCAGCGATCCTCGGCCTGGCCGAGCGGCTGCACGTCTCCAGCGTGATCGGCGTCGGGGGAATCCCGATGGCGGTGCCGCACACCCGTCCGACGCTCGTCACGGCGCACGCCACCGACCCCGACCTGGTCAGCGGGAACCCGATGTGGATCGACCGCGTACAGCTTCCCGGCAGCTTCTCGCACATGCTCGAGTTCCGGGCCGGCGAGGCGGGCTTGCTGGGACGCGGCTTCGTCGCCCACGTCCCGCACTACCTCGCCCAGACCGCCTTCCCGCAGGCCACGGCCGCAGTGCTGGCCCGGATCGCCGAGGCCACGGGGCTTGAGTTCCCCACCGAGGATCTCGCCGAGCGGGCTGCTGCGAACCTCGCGACGATCGCGTCCGAGACCGCGGACGACGCGGACTTCCCCGCGGTCGTGACCGCTCTCGAGGAGCAGTACGACCAGCTCAGGTCCAGCGCCACACCGCGGGTGCCCAGCGCCGAGGAGATCGGCGCCGCGGTCGAGCAGTTCCTGGCTGAGCAGGACCCGCCTCCCGACTTCCGGCGCTGACCCCGGTGCCGCAGACCGTCACGCAGCTGATCGCGCTGCTGGACCTCGACCGGCGCTCGCAGGACGAGTTCGTCGGCGCGGCCGACGAGAACTCGGCGCGGCAGCGGGTCTTCGGCGGGCAGGTGCTCGCGCAGGCGCTGACCGCCGCCTACCAGACCGTGCCGGAGCAGCGGCGGGCGCACTCGCTGTCGTCCTACTTCGTCCGGCCGGGGCTGGCCGGCGTCCCGATCACCTACCGCATCGAGGAGGTGCGGGACGGCCGGAGCTTCTCCACCAGACGAGTCGTGGCCACCCAGGCCGAGCGGGTGATCTTCTTCATGGCCGCCTCCTTCCACCTGCTGGAGCCCGGCCTCAACCACGCCGACGCGGCGCCCACCCGGGTCCCGCCACCCGAGGACTGCCCGCCGCTGTCGGAGGTGCTGGGAGCCAGGTCGCGCCGCTCAGCCGACGCCTGGCGGCAGGAATGGGGCGTGCTGGAGACCCGCTTCGCCTCCGACACGACCACCGTCGGGCCGGGCAAGGACGCCGCCATGAAGGTGTGGGTGCGTGCCGAGAGCCCGCTGCCCGGTGACCCGCGGCTGCACCAAGCGGTGCTGGCCTACCTGTCCGACCTGACGCTGCTCGCGGTCAGCACCGTCCCGCACCCTGTGGAGTTCGCCGGACCAGGCATGCAGGCCGCGTCGATCAACCACGCGATGTGGTTCCACCGGGCCGCCAGGGCTGACGAGTGGCTGCTCTACGACCAGATCTCGCCGTCGGCATCCGCCGGCCTCGGCTTCTCCTTCGGCCGGCTGTTCTCCGGCGGCCAGCTGGTGGCGTCCTGCGCCCAGGAGGGGCTGATCCGGATCACCGACCCGTCCGAGCTGATCGGCCACGCCTGAGCGGAGACTTCTGGCCGTCCTCGGCCGGATCGGTCCTCCCGGGACGGCAAACGGCGTCCCGCCGAAGCAGGACGCCGTTCGCCGCTGTGACTCAGGCAGCAACCTCCGACTCGAGCCGGAGCTTCGTGATGGCGTGCCGCTCGATCTGGCGGACGCGCTCGGCGGTGATGCCCCAGATCGCCGCGATGTCGGCCAGCTTGGCCTGCCGGCCGTCCAGCAGCCCATAGCGTCGCCGGACCACGTCGGCGGACCGCTCGTCGAGCGTGCTGAGCATGGTGTCCAGTCGCTGACGGTCCTCGGCGTCCAGCACCACCTCGTCCGGCCCGGGGCTCATCTCGCGGGCCAGCAGGTCACCGAGCGCGGTGTCGCCGTCCTCCTCGACCGGGGCGTCCAGCGAGACGTGGTCGCGGGCCAGGCGCAGCAGGTCGATGATCTGCTCCTCGGGCAGGCCGAGCTCGTCGGCGATCTCGGACAGCTCGGGCTCGCGCCCGAACCGGCGCTCGAGGGTGCGGCGCACCGCCGACACCTGGTTGACCTGCTCGGCGACGTGCACAGGCAGCCGAACGATCCTGCCCTGCTGGGCGATGCCGCGGGAGATCGACTGGCGGACCCACCAGGTGGCGTAGGTGGAGAACTTGAAGCCCTTGGTGAAGTCGAACTTCTCCACCGCCCTGATCAGCCCGGTGTTGCCCTCCTGGACCAGGTCGAGCAGAGGCATCTGCGAGCGGCCGTACTTGCGGGCGACGGAAACCACCAGCCGCAGGTTCGCGGTGATGAAGCGCTGCATCGCGGCATCGCCCTCGGCGGCGATCTGTTCGAGCTCGTCGCGGGTGGCCGAGACCTTGTGCTGCGCACGCTCGTCGGCGGGGAGCCTGTCGTCCAGCAGGGCGCGAGCGTACTGACCTGCCTCGATCGCCCGCGCGAGTTCGACCTCCTCGGCTGCGGTCAGCAGAGGAGTCTTGGCAATCCCGTCGAGGTAGAGCCCGACCGCATCCTTGCCGTCGATGCCGTCGTTGAGTCGTACCCGGTGTGCAGTAGAGATCAAGGTTGTTCCTTTCGCTCGGCATCAAGTACAACGGCACCGACCGCGTTTTTCTGCCCCAGTACCCTGTGCGGGGACTCCGAACCGCCCCCACGGGCGTAATCCAAGACCCTGGTCGTACAGCGGGTACACCTATGGGCCGATCCCCGCTCAGCGCGCGCTCAGCCGGACCAGAGCCGGCTCTCAGGATCCGGTGGCCGGTGTGGTCTGCCGGATCAGCCAGGCGTACTCGAAGGCGATGTCCCGCCACACCGCGTAGCGGCCGGAGACGCCGCCGTGGCCCGCCACCAGTTCGGTCTTCAGCAGCAGCCGGTCCGTCAGGCCGGCCTCGTGCCGTAGCCGGGCCACCCACTTGGCGGGTTCGGTCACCTCGACCCGGGTGTCGTTGAGGGATGCGGTCACCAGCACCGCCGGGTAGTCCCGGCGCGCGACGTTCTCATAGGGGGAGTACGTCGTCATCAGCCGGTAGGCCTCGGGGTCGTGCAGCGGGTCGCCCCACTCCTCCCACTCCGTGACGGTGAGCGGCAGGTCGGGGTCGAGCACGGTGTTCAGCGGGTCGACGAACGGCACCTGGGCGTGGACGGCGGCGAAGGCATCCGGTGCCTGGTTGATCGCCGCGCCGACGAGCAGCCCGCCGGCGCTGCCGCCGGCGGCGGCCAGCCGCCCGACGCAGGTCACGCGTGTCGCCACCAGGTGGCGGGCCCAAGCCACGAAGTCGCTGAAGGTGTTCGGCTTCCGGTCGAGCTTGCCGGCCTCGTACCAGGCCCTGCCCAGTTCGCCGCCGCCGCGGACGTGCGCGATCGCGTAGACGTAGCCACGGTCCAGCAGGCTGAGCCGTGGGATCGAGAACTGGAAGGGGTAGCTCACCTCGTAGGCGCCGTAGCCCACCAGCAGGCAGCCCGCGGTGCCGTCCAGCGGGGTGTCCGCCCTGCTCACCAGCGAGATCGGGATCTTCGTCCCGTCCGCTGCGGTAGCCCAGTCGCGGCGCTGGACGTAGTCGCCGGGTCGGTACTGCCCGAACTGCGGGTGGTCGAGCACGGGGCGGTGCTTGAGCACGCGCAGTTCGCCGGTGTCGAGCAGGTAGTCGATCACCTGTTCCGGGGTGACCAGCGACTGGTAGGAGAGCCGGATCCGGTCGGTGTCGGCATCTTCGGAGCCATCGGCGTCGACCTGGTAGAGCACCTCGCCGAAGTCGATCTCGTGGCCCTCGCCCACCGCGCCGTCCGACCCCACGGGGCGCACCACCACGCGGACCAGCCCGTCGCGGCGCAGGCTCGCCACCAGGGCGCGGTCGTAGGCCGACACGTCGAGCAGCCGGACGCCGGGCTCGCCTGGCCACAGCGGCTCCCAATCGGCCTCGGAGGTTGCCGACAGCGGGGCTGTGGCCAGTGCGAAGTCGGGTGCACCGTCGTTGTGGACGATGAAGAGCCGATCGCCGGCCACTTCGACGTCGTACTCCACCCCGGGACGCCGGGGGGTCACGACCCGGGGCCGGGCGGTATGGTCGGCGGCCTCGACCAGCAGCGTCTCGCTGCTCGTCTTGCTGCCCAGCGCGATCACCACCCAGCGGTGGTCACGGCTGCTGCCGAGTTCCATCCAGAACCGCTCGTCCGGCTCGTGGTGCAGGAGAAGGTCGTCCGTGCCGCCCAGGACGTGCCGATGCGCGGTGTCGGGCCGCCAGGCGTCGTCAAGGGTCAGGTAGCAGAAGCTGTCATCGCCGCCCCAGCAGCCGCCGGCGGCGACCCCCGTGAGGGTGTCGGGCAGCAACTGCCCGGTGCGCAGGTCGAGGAAGCGGGCGTCGAAGCGTTCGTCGCCGGCCGTGTCGACGGAGTAGGCCAGCAGGTCGCCGCCGGGGGAGACCAGCAACGTTCCGAGTGCGAAGAAGGCCGAGCCGACCGCCAGCGCGTTGCAGTCGAGCAGCAGTTCCTCGCCGCCGGGCAGTGTCGCCGGGTCGGGGAGGTGGTCCCGATCGGTTGCGGGCGCCCGGTGATAGCTGGGGTAGTTCAGACCTTCGACGGTGCGCGCGTAGTACCAGAAGCAGCGGCCGTCGGTGTGCCGGACGAACTCGGGCACGGAGAGGTCGGTCTGCAGGGTGCGCGCCGCAATGTCGGCGTAGACCTCCTGCCGCAGCGCCTCCTGGCTGGCCGTCACGGTCTCGGTGAAGGCGTTCTCGGCAGCGAGGTAGGCCAACAGCGCCGGGTCGTCCTTGTCGCGCATCCAGGCGTACGGATCCGTCACCCGGTCGCCGTGGACCTCACGGGTGTGCGGCCGGCGCGGCGCGGTGGGTGGGACAGGACTGTCAACGTGCATGGCAGGCACCCTATTGGGCTGGACCCGCGGGCACGCCACGACCGACGGATCGCCTGGGGCAGAGAGTTGGTTGGAGACGTGTGACGTGGCAGAATGGCGCGGTGAGCCATTGACAACTCCCGGTTGTTGTGCGCCCTGAATCGCTCGTCGAGAGGTTGCTTGTGTCCCCACGCCCCAGCGCTGCTGCAGGATCCACGCCCGAAGAGGACGCCCCCACCCCCCGCGGACGCCGCCGCAAGC
>JAEYNS010000281.1 GCA_023412435.1 Actinomycetes bacterium
CGTCCGCCGCCGCGGGCGACCGACTTGGAGATGATCGAGCTCGAGGTGTGCGGGGCGGCGTGCACCATCTTGGAGCCGGCGTCCTGGTGCTGGCCCTCGCCGGCGAAGGCGATCGACAGGGCCTCGCCGCGGGAGTGCTCGCCGAGCAGGTAGACCGCGGGGTACTTCATCGTCACCTTGGAGCCGATGTTGCCGTCGATCCACTCCATCGTGGCGCCCTCCTCGCAGGTGGCGCGCTTGGTGACGAGGTTGTACACGTTGGTCGACCAGTTCTGGATCGTGGTGTAGCGCACCCTGGCGTTCTTCTTCACGATGATCTCGACGACTGCGGAGTGCAGCGAGTCGGAGGAGTAGATCGGCGCCGTGCAGCCCTCGACGTAGTGGACGTAGGAGCCCTCGTCGGCGATGATCAGCGTCCGCTCGAACTGGCCCATGTTCTCGGTGTTGATCCGGAAGTAGGCCTGCAGCGGGATGGTGACGTGGACGCCCTTGGGCACGTAGATGAACGAGCCGCCCGACCACACCGCGGAGTTCAGCGAGGCGAACTTGTTGTCGCCGACCGGGATCACCGAGCCGAAGTACTCCTGGAAGAGCTCGGGGTGCTCCTTCAGGCCGGTGTCGGTGTCGAGGAAGATGACGCCCTGGCGCTCGAGTTCCTCGTTGATCTTGTGGTAGACGACCTCGGACTCGTACTGGGCGGCGACGCCGGCGACCAGCCGCATCTTCTCCGCCTCGGGGATGCCGAGCCGGTCGTAGGTCCGCTTGATGTCGTCGGGCAGGTCCTCCCAGGTGTTGGCCTGCTTCTCGGTGGACCGGACGAAGTACTTGATGTTCTCGAAGTCGATCTCGTTGAGGTCGGCGCCCCAGGCCGGCATCGGCTTGCGCTCGAACAGCCGCAGCCCCTTCAGCCGGGTCTGCAGCATCCACTCCGGCTCGTTCTTCAGCGCCGAGATGTTGCGCACGACGTCCTCGCTCAGGCCACGCTGCGCCACAGCGCCCGCGGCATCGTCGTCGCGCCAGCCGTACTGGTAGCTGCCGAGCGCCTGCAGGTGCTCTTCCTGGGTCGCGCCCAGTCCGGGGGCGGCGGGCATCGTCGAGGTCATCGGGTGGCCTTTCCTTCAGTCGTCTGGTTCCGCACCACGGGGTGGGGGACGTGCGTGGTGCACACCCCGTCGCCGTGGGCGATGGTCGCGAGGCGCTGCACATGGGAGTCCAGCATCTGTGCGAAGGCCCGGGTCTCGGCCTCACACAACTCCGGGAACTCGGCCGCCACATGGGCGACCGGGCAATGGTACTGACACAGCTGGACGCCGCTGCGAACGGGCTGCAGCGAAGCCACAAACCCCTTCGCGGTCAACGCCTCCACCAACGCCTCGGCGGGGGTGGGGTATTCCCCGGCAACGGCGTCGAAGCGGGCGCGCACGCCGTCGGTGACGTGGGCGGCGAACTCGGTGACCGCCTGCTCGCCCGCCTGCTCCCGCAGGAACCCCAGCGCCCGGATCGCCAGGTCGTCATAGGCCTGATAGAACTCGGCCCGCCCCGCATCGGTGAGGGCGAACACCCTGGCCGGCCTGCCCCGTCCGCGCGGGCCGTAGACCCGTTGTTCGCGGGAGGTGAGGTGGCCGAGGCTGATCAGCACGGTCAGGTGCCTGCGAACCGCCGCCGGGGTGAGGTTGAGCCGTTTGGCTAGGTCATTGGCAGTTGAGGGCCCATACTGCAGAATGCTTCGCGAGACCCGGGAACGGGTCGACGCGTCCGACTCGATCTGGGCGGGGTCAACCGAGTCCCCACCCAGTGGAGCGGAGGCACCCGGAGTAGTTTTCACAACACCATTCTGCCTTATTGTCGCGACCGCTCAACCGCGAATCCCAACACCGGGAGCGTTTGTGACAACTACGACAGCCCGTCGTAGGCTGCCCTGTGGTGCTCCCTGTCTTTGCCGAGGGGGCCACCGAACCGAACCAGAACGCAGATGAACCCGCCAGAAGGACGACATCGTGACAACCGAATCGAGAGATTCAATGCCAGCGCCCCAACGCACCCGTCACCGGGTGCGTTCCGCCCTCTACCTCGTGTTCGGGCTCGCCGCCCTGACCCTCACGGCCTGCACGGCTGCAGGCACCGGTGAGCCCCACACCGGCGGCGGCCACACCAGCGAGTTCGACCTGCCGCTGCCCGACCTGCACGCCGTCAACTTCGGCCCGATCAACGGCTGGTATCTGCTGCTGCTCGGCATGGTCATCTGCCTGGGCGGCTTCGGCTTCGGCCTCTACAGCTACACGAAGCTGAAGGCGCTGCCGGTCCACCAGTCGATGCGCGAGGTCTCCGAACTGATCTACGAGACCTGCAAGGCGTACCTGAAGCAGCAGGGCAAGTTCCTGCTGCTGCTGTTCGCCTTCATCGGCGCCGTCATCTTCGTCTACTTCGGGTTCCTCAACACCACCGGCGGCTGGGGCCGCGTCATCATCGTGCTGCTGTTCGCCATCATCGGCATGGCCGGCTCCTACGGCATCGCGTGGTACGGCATCCGGTTGAACACGTTCGCCAACAGCCGCACCGCGTTCGCCGCCCTGGAGGGCAAGCCCTTCCCGGTGCACAACATCCCGATGCGCTCCGGCATGAGCGTCGGCATGGTGCTGATCTCGACCGAGCTCATCATGATGCTCGCGATCATGATGTTCCTCCCCGCCGACATCGCCACCGCCTGCTTCCTCGGCTTCGCGATCGGTGAGTCGCTCGGCGCCTCGGCGCTGCGGATCGCCGGCGGCATCTTCACCAAGATCGCCGACATCGGCTCCGACCTGATGAAGATCGTGTTCAAGATCGGCGAGGACGACCCGCGCAACCCCGGCACCATCGCCGACTGCACCGGCGACAACGCCGGCGACTCGGTCGGCCCGTCCGCCGACGGCTTCGAGACCTACGGCGTCACCGGTGTCGCGCTGATCACGTTCATCCTGCTGGGCGTCGGCGCCGGGCTGGACGAGGCGGCCAAGGGTGCCCTGCAGGCGAACTTCCTGGTCTGGATCTTCTTCATCCGCGCGATCATGCTGGTCGCGTCGGGGCTGTCCTACTTCGGCAACGCGGCCTGGGCCAGGGCCAAGTACGGCGACGCCGAGCACATGGAGTTCGAGACCCCGCTCACCTCGCTGGTCTGGATCACCTCGATGGTCTCGATCGCCCTGACCTTCCTCATCTCGTGGCTGATGATCCCGAACATCGCGGGCAACACCAACCTGTGGTGGCAGCTCTCGCTGATCATCTCGTTCGGCACCCTCGCCGGCGCGATCATCCCCGAGCTGGTCAAGGTCTTCACCGGCGTGAAGGCCAAGCACACCGAGGAAGTGGTGAAGTCGGCCAAGGAGGGCGGCGCGTCCCTCGACATCCTCTCCGGCCTGGTGGCGGGCAACTTCTCCGCCTACTGGCTGGGCATCGCCATCGTCGCGCTGATGGCCGGCGCCTTCGGGGTCTCGACCATGATCCCCGAGATCGACCCGAACAACATGGCGGCCGGCGGCATCATGCTCGCCCCCGGCGTGTTCGCCCTCGGCCTGGTCGCCTTCGGCTTCCTCGGCATGGGCCCGGTCACAATCGCCGTCGACTCCTACGGACCGGTCACCGACAACGCCCAGTCCGTCTACGAGCTCTCCCAGATCGAGTCGATCCCCGGCATCGAGGCCGACCTGAAGGCCAACTACGGCGTCACCCCGAACTTCGAGCGGGCCAAGTACCTGCTGGAGGCCAACGACGGTGCGGGCAACACCTTCAAGGCGACCGCCAAGCCGGTGCTGATCGGCACCGCGGCAGTCGGCGCCACCACGATGATCTTCTCGATCATCATGGGCCTGACCAACGGGCTCACCGAAGGCATCGACAGGCTGTCGCTGCTGCACGTGCCGTTCCTGCTGGGCCTGATCACCGGCGGTGCGGTCATCTACTGGTTCACCGGCGCATCGACCCAGGCCGTCACCACGGGCTCGTTCCGGGCCGTGGAGTTCATCAAGCAGAACATCGACCTGGAGAACTCGACGAAGGCCTCGGTGAAGGACTCCCGCCGCGTGGTGGAGATCTGCACCCAGTACGCCCAGAAGGGGATGTTCAACATCTTCC
>JAEYNS010000331.1 GCA_023412435.1 Actinomycetes bacterium
GGGCCACCTCGGCCGCGGGGATCGGGCTCACCTTCCGCTCCGGCGGGACGAGCCTGTCCGGGCAGGGGTGCACCGACCAGGTCCTGGCCGACGTCCGCCGGCACTTCCAGAACGTGGAGGTGCTGGACGGCGGCGCCCGGGTCCGGGTGCAGCCCGGGGTCACGGTCAAGCAGGTCAACGCCCATCTCGCCCCCTACGGGCGCAAGCTGGGCCCCGACCCGGCCAGCGAGGCAGCCTGCACCATCGGCGGCGTGGTCGCCAACAACTCCTCGGGCATGGCCTGCGGCACGGTGGAGAACAGCTACCGCACCCTGGAGTCGGTCGTCGCCGTGCTGCCCTCGGGCACCGTGATCGACACCGGCGCCGCGGACGCCGACGCCAAGCTGCGTGCCCTGGAGCCGGCGCTCTACGAGGGCCTGCTCAAGCTGCGCGAGCGGGTGGTGTCCAACCCGGCCTCGGTGGCGAAGATCACCCAGCAGTTCTCGATGAAGAACACCATGGGGTACGGGATCAACTCGCTGCTGGACTACTCCACCCCGGCCGAGATCCTCACCCACCTGCTGATCGGCAGCGAGGGCACCCTGGCCTTCGTCGCCTCGGCGACCTTCCGCACCATCCCGCTGCGGAGCTTCATCAAGACGGCCCTGGTGGTCTTCGACGACCTGTACGCGGCCAACAACTCACTGCCGGGCCTGGTGGCCACCGGGGCGGCGACCCTGGAGTTGATGGACGCCACCTCGCTGCGGGTGGGCCAGGCCTTCCCGGACACCCCGGCGATGATCAAGGAGCTCACCGTCACCACCCAGGCGGCGCTGCTGATGGAGTACCAGGCCACCTCGGCCGAGGAACTCGAGCACGTCGTCCGCGAGGCGGGCCCGACGCTGGCCGACCTGCCGGTCGGTGGCCCGGTCGCCCTGGCCGACGATCCGGTGCTGCGGGCCGACCTGTGGACGCTGCGAAAGGGGCTGTACACCTCGGTGGCCGGCGCCCGCAAGAGCGGCACCACGGCCCTGCTGGAGGATGTGGTGGTCCCGGTCGAGCGGCTGGCCGACACCTGTGTCGAGCTGTCGGTGCTGTTCGACAAGTACCGCTACGAGAACTCGGTGATCTTCGGCCACGCCAAGGACGGCAACGTCCACTTCATGATCACCGACCGGTTCGAAACCGACGAGCAGATGCAGCGGTACATCGACTTCACCGAGGAGATGGTCGACCTGATCATCGCCAACGACGGGTCGCTGAAGGCCGAGCACGGCACCGGACGGGTGATGGCGCCCTTCGTGCGACGCCAGTACGGCGACGAGCTGTACGAGGTGATGCGCGAGGTCAAGCAGCTGTTCGACCCGAGCGGGCTGCTGAACCCGGGCACGATCATCTCCGACGACCCGGACATCCACCTCAAGCACATCAAGAACAACCCGAGCGTGGAAGAGGAAGTCGACCGCTGCACGTCCTGCGGTTACTGCGAGCCGGTCTGCCCGTCCCGCAGCCTCACCCTCACCCCGCGGCAGCGGATCGCCGTCCGTCGCGAGATCGAGAACCTCACCCTGGCCGGTGACACCGAGGCTGTGGCGCGGCTGGAGAAGGAGTTCGACTACCAGGTGGTCCACACCTGCGCGGTCGACGGGATGTGCGGCACTGCCTGCCCGGTGAAGATCAACACCGGTCTGCTGGTGAAGAAGCTTCGCCGCGAGAAGACCACGGCGCCGGCCACCAAGGCGGTGTGGACGACCCTGTCCAAGCACTGGAAGGGCACCACCGGCATGTTCTCGACGGTGATGAGCCTCACCGACGCCCTGCCGGGCCCGCTGGAGACTGCGCTGGTCGGAGTCGACAAGGGTGCGCGGGCGGTGCTCGGCAAGGAGAACATCCCGCTGTGGTCGAAGGAACTGCCCGGTGGCGGCCCGCCGCGCCGGCGTCCGCAGCCCAGCGGCGAGCCCACAGCGGTCTACCTTCCGGCGTGCGTGAACGTGATGTTCGGGCCGCTGGAGGGGCCGGGCGTGCAGCTCAGCTTCGAGGCGCTCTGCGAGAAGGCGGGGCTCACCCTGCTGGTGCCCGAGGAGATCGAGTCGATGTGCTGCGGGACCCCGTGGTCCAGCAAGGGCATCCCCAACGGGTACGCGGAGATGAAGGCGAAGGTGCTGCCGGTGCTCCGGCGGGTCACCGACAACGGACGGCTGCCGGTCGTCTGTGACGCCTCCTCGTGCACCGAGGGGTTCAAGCACATGATCGAGACCGATCCTGAGCTGAAGGTGGCGATGGTCGACTCGGTGTCGTTCGTCGCCCAGCACGTGCTGCCGATCCTCGGCGAGTACAAGAAGCTGGAATCGCTCACCATCCACCCGACCTGCTCGTCGACCCAGATGGGGCTCAACCCCGACCTGGTCACGGTGGCCAAGGCGGTGGCCGACAAGGTCAACGTCCCGCTCGACTGGGGCTGCTGTGCGTTCGCGGGAGACCGCGGCATGCTGCACCCCGAACTGACGGCAGCAGCGACGGCCCCCGAGGCCGCCGAGGTTGCCCGACTCGATGCCGAGGCGCACGCCAGCTGCAATCGCACCTGCGAGCTGGGGATGACCCGTGCGACCGGCAAGCCCTACCGCCACGTCCTGGAGCTGTTGGCGGAGCAGGCCGGAATCGGCACGCGGTAGGGGAACGACGCGCGCGCGGGGCGGGGCGGCACCTGGACAGCCCCGCGCGCGGCGTCAATCCAGCCGGACCGTCTCGCCGAGCGTCGGCACGATGCCCGGCGTCCCCAGGCGGGCACCCACGCGTTCGGCCAGCGTGGCAGCGACCTGGCTGGTGCCGTGCACGGTGAACACCCGCTCCGGTCGCACAGCGAGCTGCTCCAGCCAGTCCACCAGCTCCGAGCCGTCGGCGTGGACCGAGAACTCGTCGTCCTGCAGCACCTCGGCCCGTACCGGCACGTACCGCCCGTGCATCTTCAGGTGCCGGGCACCCTCCACCAGCGAGCGACCGCGGGTTCCCTCGCCCTGGTAGCCGACCAGCACGACGGCGTGCCGGTGGTCGGGGAGCATGTGCTCGAGATGGTGCAGGACCCGACCGCCGGTCGCCATCCCGGACGAGGCAATGATGATGCACGGGTGCGCCGGGTCGTTCAGCCGCATCGACTCCGTCGCCGACCGGACCTCCCGCAGCTGCGGCAACTCGATGAAGTGCGCCGGGTCGAGGTCGGGACGCAACTCGTCGCGGAACTGCGGGTCGCGGTAGACCGCAAGAGCAGCCAGGGCCATCGGCGAGTTCACGTAGATCGGCAGCTCAGGGATCCGTCCGTCGGCCTGCATCTCCGAGAGCGTCTTGAGCACGACCTCCGTCCGGTCGACGGCGAACGCGGGGACGAGGACCGAGCCGCCGCGTCGCGCCGTCCGCCGGATCAGGTCCGCGAACGGCTCGTGGTCCAGCGCGGGCTCGGGGTGCTCGCGGTCGCCGTAGGTGGATTCCACCAGCACCGTGGCGGCCCCGGGCGGGATCTCGCGGGCGCGCAGGACGGGGTGCTCGCGCCGCCCGAGGTCGCCGGAGAACAGCACCTGGGTCGTGGGCGTGGTGAGGTGGATGCTCGCCGAGCCGAGGATGTGCCCGGCGGGAATGTACCGGGCGACGACGCCGTCGGAGAGGTCCAGCGGCTCGTGGTAGCCGATGGGTCGCAGCAGCGGCAGCGTCGCCTCGACATCGGCGGTGGTGTAGAGCGGCAGCGGCGGGCGGTGCCTGGAGTAGCCGCGCTCGGCGGCGTGCTCGGCGTCGCGCTCGTTGAGGAAGGCCGAGTCGCGCAACACGATCTCCGCCAGCCGCAGCGAGGCCGGAGTGGCCCACACGCTGCCGGCGAAGCCGTCGCGGACCAGCGCCGGCAGGTAGCCGACGTGGTCCATGTGGGCGTGGGTGATCAGGACGTCGCTGATCGAGGACGGCGGCACCGGGAAGGCGGCCCAGTTCAGATCGCGCAGCTGCGTCTCGCCCTGGACGAGGCCGGCGTCGACGAGGATGCGTCGGCCGGCGACATCGAGCAGGTACTTCGACCCGGTCACCGTC
>JAEYNS010000197.1 GCA_023412435.1 Actinomycetes bacterium
GCCGAACTGGAGGAGATGGTCGCCGAGCGCACCGCCGACCTGCAGCGCCTCCAGGCCGAGTACGCCAACTACAAGAAGAGGGTGGACCGCGACCGCGGCCTGGCCCGGATCGCAGGCATCGAGGCCGTCGTGCTCGACCTGCTCCCGGTGCTGGACAGCATCGAGGCAGCCCGTGAGCACGAGGAACTCGTGGGTGGGTTCAAGCTCGTCGCCGACGAACTGGAGAAGATGGCCGGCAAGTACGGCCTCGAGGTCTTCGGAGAGGTGGGCGAACCGTTCGACCCGCACATCCACGACGCCCTGATGCACATGCCCTACGCCGGCGAGCAGGAGATCACCGAGACCGTCGTCTCGGCGGTCATGCAGAAGGGTGTGCGGTTGAACGAGAGGGTGCTGCGGCCGGCACGGGTTGCCGTCGCGGACCCGGCCTGATCGACGAACGAGAGGAGGAGGCGCCATGAGCACGAAGGACTGGCTCGAGAAGGACTACTACAAGGTCCTCGGCGTCTCCTCCGACGCCAGGCCGGAGGAGATCAAGAAGGCCTTCCGCAAGCTCGCCCGCGAGTTGCACCCGGACGCCAACCAGCACAACCCGGAGGCGGAGCGGCGGTTCAAGGAGGTCACCGAGGCCAACGACGTGCTCTCCGACCCGGCCAAGCGCAAGGAGTACGACGACGCCCGCAGCCTGTTCGGCGGCGGCTTCAGGTTCCCGCGCCCCGGCCAGGGCACCGCGGGGCCGTCCATGGACGACCTGTTCCGCAACGTCGGCGACACCAACCTCGGCGACCTGTTCGGCGGCCTGTTCAGTGGCACCGCCGGCCGCCGGCCCGCGTCCGGCCGCGGTCCGCGACGCGGCAGCGACATCGAGGGCGAGGTCACCATCGACTTCGTCCAGGCCGTCGAGGGCACCACGGTCAGCATGCAGACCGTCTCCGATGCCGCCTGCGAGACCTGTCACGGCACCGGCGCGAAGGCAGGGACGCTACCGAAGGTGTGCCGGGTCTGCCAGGGCAGCGGCATGCAGACCTCCACCACCGGCGGGATGTTCTCGATCAGCGAGCCCTGCCGCGAGTGCCACGGCCGCGGCCTCGTGGTCGAGGACCCGTGTCCTACCTGCGGCGGCTCCGGTCGCGGCCAGTCCACCCGCACCATGCAGGTGCGGATCCCGCCGGGCGTGCTGGACGGCCAGCGGATCCGGCTCACCGGCAAGGGATCGCCGGGCGAGAACTCCGGCGCCGCCGGTGACTTGTACGTGACCGTTCACGTCCGGCCCCACAAGGTGTTCGGACGCAAGGGCCACCAGCTCACCGTCACCGTTCCGGTGACCTTCCCCGAAGCCGCGCTTGGCGCGGAGATCGACGTGCCGACGCTGTCCGGGTCGCGGGTCAGGCTGCGGATCCCGGCCGGTACCCCGAGCGGACGCACCTTCCGGGTGGCAGGCAAGGGCGCTCCCAACGCCCGCGGCGAGACCGGCGACCTGCTGGTCACCGTCGAGGTGCAGGTGCCCAGGTCGCTGGCGCCGGAGGCCACCGACGCGCTGCGCGCCTACGCCGACCTGGCCGGCGGCGGTGACCCGCGGGCCACCTTGCTGGAGGAGGCCCGATGAGCAAGGACGGACGCCTGCCGGACCGGATCGATCCCGACGCGCCGATCTTCGTCATCTCGGTCGCCGCCCAACTCGCCGAGATGCACCCGCAGACGCTGCGCGGCTACGACCGCCTCGGCCTGGTGGTGCCCGGGCGCACCCGCGGACGCGGACGGCGCTATTCGCTGCGCGACGTCGCCCGGTTGCGCCACATCCAGTTCCTCTCCCAGACCGAGGGCATCAACCTGGAGGGGATTCGGCGGATCCTCGCTCTCGAATCCGAACTGGAGGCGCTCCAGGAGCAGGTGGCCCAGCTCTCCAGCCTGGCCGAGCACCTGCGCCTCAGCCGCGGGGAGAGCCGTGTCTTCACCGCGGCGCAGTCCGGTGAGGTCCACCTCGGCCGGGTGCGTCCCCGGCCGCTGCGGGCGATCACAAGCTAGGCACCGATGGACAGGGTGCGCGCCACGCGGGTGAGTCCGCTCCCCGGGGGCGCGCCCTCGACCGGAGCGCCGGTGCCGTGAGAGTCCTCTCATCACCGGTCGCACCCGGGTCGGCGTCCGGCAGGATGGGGCAATGGCGCTGACCAGGACGGCGGTGAGTATCCGCACCCGGGTGATCGTCGCCGTCACGCTCCTGACCGGGCTGGCGCTGGTGCTGTCCGGGGTCGTGATCTACCTGCAGGGATACTCCGGCACCTCGAACCGGGTGGCGGCCGACCTTGCGCGTGCCGCCGACGAGGTCGCAGTACTGGCCGGCGGCAACGATCCCGAGACCGGCGAGCCGTTCGCCAGTCCCGAGGCGCTGCTGCGGGTGGTGATGCAGCGCGCCGTGCTGCCGCCCTCGGAGGGTTCGTTCGCCATCGTCGGCGACCGGATCCGCTGGACGGCCCAGCCCGGAGTGGAGCTTCGGCCCGAGGACGACCCCGACCTGGTCGCGGCCACGCTGCCGCTGGCGAAACTGCCCGAGGTCTCGCAGGGTCAGCTGACCACTGCGGTAACGGACTACCACTACATCGTCGTGCCGGTCCGGTTCGCCGCCACCGGGGACACCGGAGCCCTGGTGCGGGTGGCCGACATGAACGCCGAGCGGACCGTCCTGCAGGCGGTCTACGTCACCTATGCGCTGGTCGCGCTCGGTTCGCTGCTGCTGGTCGCGATGCTGATCTGGCTGTTCGTCGGACGGCTGCTGCGGCCGCTGAGCTGGATGCGGGAGACCGCTGAGCGGATCACCGACACCGACATCACGCAGCGGATCCCGATCCGCGGCAATGACGACCTGTCGGCGCTGGCGACCACCGTGAACCACATGCTCGACCGGCTGGAGTCCTCACTGGCGAGCCAACGGGAGCTGCTGGACGATGTCGGTCACGAGCTGCGAACCCCGCTCACCATCGTGCGTGGCCACCTCGAGCTGATGGACGCCGACGACCCCGGCGACGTCACGTCCACCAGAGCGCTGGTGCTCGACGAGCTGGAGCGGATGCGCCGGATGGTCGAGGACCTGCTGATCCTGGCCAAGGCCGACCAGCCGGACTTCGTCCAGCCGCAGGCCACCGACGTCGCCCGGTTGACCGACGAGACCCTCGCGAAGGCGAGCACGCTCGGCGACCGCCACTGGGTGCTCGACCAACTCGCCGACACCGAGGCCGAACTCGACCCGCAGCGGGTGGCGCAGGCCTGGCTGCAGCTGGCCGCCAACGCCGTCCAGTACTCCGAGCCGGGCACCCGGATCGGGATGGGCAGCCGGGTGCAGGACGGGGAGCTGTGGCTGTGGGTGCGTGACGAGGGGATCGGGATCGCTGTGGCGGACCAGGAACGAATCCTCAGCCGCAAGGTCAAGGCGAGGGCGGGCAAGGGCACCGGCCTGGGGCTGGCGATCGTGTCCTCGATCGCCGAGGCGCACCACGGGCGGGTCGTGGTGGAGTCCGTCCCCGGGGTCGGCAGCCGGATCTCCGTCGTCATCCCGACGGGCGCGAGCAGCGAGGAGGAGCCGTCATGAGCCAGATCCTGATCGTGGAGGACGAGCCGCGGATCGCAGCGTTCATTGCGAAGGGGCTCAAGGCGGCAGGGTTCGCGACCCTGGTCGAGCCGTCAGGTGTTGCCGCCGTCCAGCTGGCTGTGGCGGGCGAGGCCGACCTCATCGTGCTCGATATCGGACTGCCCGACATCGACGGCTTCGAGGTGCTCTCGCGGCTGCGCGGCCAGGGCGTGACCGTGCCGGTGATCATGCTCACCGCCCGTTCCTCGGTCGCCGACACGGTCGCAGGGCTGCAGTCGGGGGCGGACGACTACATGCCCAAGCCGTTCAGTTTCGAGGAACTGCTGGCCCGGATCCAACTCCGGTTGCGCTCCGACGCGCCGGCGGGTGGCGAAGCCGGCGCGATGGTGCTCTCGCACGGCGACCTCAGCCTCGACCTGCGGACCCGGCGTGCCTCGGTGGCAGGCCGGACTGTGGACCTGACCGCTCGTGAGTTCACCCTGGCGGAGATGTTCCTGCGCAATCCCGGCCACGTGCTGAGCCGGGAGCAGCTGTTGTCGGGGGCCTGGGGCTACGACTTCGACCCCGGCTCGAACGTCGTCGACGTCTACGTCAGGTACCTGCGGCGCAAGCTCGGCGCGGAGCGGTTCGAGACCGTCAGGGGGATGGGCTATCGGCTGGTGTGACGCCGGAGCTCAGTCGGCGGATTCGGCGCTACGCGGCGAGGCCGGGCTGACCGGGCTGGGCGGGGTGCGGGGAGACTTCGGGGTCTTGGGCGAGGCCGTCGTCCGCGGCTGCGCGGGCGTCTTCGCGGTCGGCGCCGTGGAGGCGGTGATCGACGGGCTGGTGGTCGGGGAGGCGCTGGGCGTCGCGGTGACGCTCGGGCTGGCGGACGGGGTCGCCTGCGGTGCTGCCCCGACGGTGATCGCGGGACGCGGGTCTGCGACGGCCGGCGCGCCGGAACTCAGGGCGGCGAATCCCAGCGCACAGGTGCTGATGCCGAGCGTGCCCGAGACGGCCCAGGCGATGGCTGACTTCGACAGCATGCTGCCCTCCTTGGTGACGTCCCCACGCTAACCGGCGTTCATGAAGGGAACCGGCGCGGGTCGATGAGAGTCCTCTCATCAAGGGGCCGGCAGGCTACCGGGCCGTTGCCACCACGTGCTCGGCGATGGCGAGCCGGCGCTCGGCCTGCCCGGCCTCGGCGCCGGAGATCAGGCTGAGCAGGACGCCGGCGGTCCTCGCCCGCAGGTCGGCGGCGTCGACCTGCCGCTCGAAGGCGTGCTGCCAGGCGTCCACCACCTCGGGGACCCGGGGGTAGGCATCCGGGTCGAGGCTGGGGAGCACGGCGAGATGCGCGAGGCAGCAGGCCAGGTCGTCCTCACGCAGGCCGGGGCCCACCGAGTCGATGTCGATGAAGCGCAGGGTCTCCCCGTCCACGAAGATGTTGGCCTCGTAGAAGTCGCCGTGGGTGGGCACCAGCGGGCCGTGGCGGCCCCGGTCGAGCACGTGCTGGATGCGGGCGGCCAGGGCGTCGATCCGTGCGGTCGCCGTGGGCAGTTGCTGGCGGGCGGTGGCGGCATGGAAGTCCAGGTTCTCGCTCCACGAGGCGCGTCGCGGCAGGTCCATCACCTGGGCGGGCAGCCGGTCGAGCAGGCCCGTCAGGTCGGCCGGACCCGGCAGTGTGCCATGGCCGCGTTGCCAGTCGACGAGCACGCGGGCCAGCGAGGCACCGCGAATCGCCGGGGAGACCAGCACACCCGGGGCGGGTCGCGCGATGACGGGGACGGTCAGGTCCGCATCGGCGAGCAGTTGCTGCCGGACGGCCAGCCGGTCGTCGTAGCCGACCCGCATCACCTTGAGGTAGAAGTCGGCGTCGTCCAGGCTTGCCCGCAGCACCGCCCGGCGAAGCGGCCGGTAGGCGAGCAGGTCGACGTGGAGCGTCTGCGCGGTGGGGCTGTCGGGGCGGGCCTCGGACAGCCAGCCGAGCACGGTGGAGGGGTCACAGGCCGGCGCCAGTCCCGGCAGGCGCGGGTCGGCGGGGTGGCGCCAGACCCGCAGGGTGAGGTCGCCCCTGCTCAAGGTGGCGACGGCGCCGGTCACCTCGGCAGTGGTCGCCAGCAGGTGCTCGGTCTGGGGGACGCCGCCCGGCCCGTCCCAGCTGACTGTGTAGATC
>JAEYNS010000339.1 GCA_023412435.1 Actinomycetes bacterium
ATCCACAGCATGGACATCAGCCGACGCCGCCGTGGCATCAGTGGACGACCGCAGCCGCAGCGTCGCCGACGTCAGAACCGCCCCGGCCGGTGCCGCCGGCACCTGGAACCGCAGGAACGCCTCCTGCGAACCTGCCCGCGAGAACAGCTGGTTGCTGCTGCCGTAGTTGGTGCTCGGGTTCGACGAGAGAACTCCCGCATCGCCGTTGGTGGGCACGGTCAGGGTGACCGGATCCACCGGAGGCGGTGTGACGCTCGCGCTCACCACGTCCGAGGCAACCGAGGCGTTGCCCGCCGCATCGACTGCCTTCACCACGTAGTAGTAGGTGCCGACCGGCAGGTTGGGGTTCTGGAAGGACGTCGTCGTGACGATTCCCACGCGGGAGCTGTCGTTCACGGCGAAGTCCTCCTGGGTGCCGCGGAAGACGTGGTACGCCGTGACGGCGACGTTGTCGGTTGACGCCGTCCAGACCAGCGAGATGTCGTCGCCGCTCACCGTCGCGCCGACCCCACTGGGCTTGCTCGGCGCCTGGGTGTCAGGCGCAACCACGACAGCCTCGACCGCCGCGGTGGGCGCGCTCTTGTTCTCGGCCGCGTCCACCGCCACCACGCGGTAGTACCACGTGCCCTCGTCGACGTTCTCGTCGACATGGGCAGTACCGGTGGTCACCACCGCGATCCGGTTGGTGAGGTCGACCGCGAAGTCCGCGGTAGTCCCACGATGCACCTCGTACCCGGTGACAGCGGTGTTGTCCTGCGCCGGGTCCCAGGTGAGCTCGACGTCCATGCCGTCCACGTCCACCGCGAGGTTCGACGGTGTCGTCGGCGGCAGCAGGTCCACCACCGTGACAGCCGCGGAAGCCGCGCTCGGATCGCTGGCATTGCCGGCCGCATCCAGCGCGACCACCCGGTAGTACCAGGTGCCGGCCGGAGCCGGGTCGACCAGGGTGGGCAGCACCGGGGTGCCGACAACGACGCCGTCCTCAGCCACGAAGTCCGCGGTGTCCCCACGGAAGACCGTGTAGCCGCTGACTCCGACATTGTCGGTGGCCTCCGGCCAGGTCAGCGAGACCTGACCGTCGACGACCTCGGCGTTGGGAGCACCGGCGACGACCGGAGCCACAGTATCCGGGATGGTCGCCGACACAGCCGCGCTGGCCGTTGTGTTCCCTGCGGCGTCGCGCGCGACCACGCGGTAGTAGTGCACCCCCTGAGCCGGATTGGCGTCCACCGCGCTGTACGACGCGGGCACGGGCGCCACCACTGCCACGTCGGCGACGGTGGTCACCCCGGGACCGGACGGGTCGAAGTCGGCGGTGCTGCCCCGCACGACACGGTAGCCGGTGACGGCCACGTTGTCGCTGGCCGCGGGCCAGGTGACGGTGACATCGAGCTGGGTGTCGCCGGATGCCGGAACGTCGGGCACTGCCAGAGCCTCGGCCTGGGCCACCGGCTCAGACGGCGCCACGGTGTCGGGAACCGTCATCGCGATCGCCGCCGAGGCGTCGCTGACATTCAGCTTCGCATCGAAGGCCCGCACCTTGTAGTACCACAGCCCCATGGCGGGGGCCGGGTCGGTGAACTGAGGCGTGGCCAGGTTCTCGGTGACGGTGCCGACCAGGGTCGTATCGTCAGCGGGGAACCCCGGCTCGGTGCCGCGATACACCCTGTAGCCGGTCACGGCGATGTTGTCGGTCGAGGCCGCCCACGTGACGAGGGCGTCAGGACCGTTGAACACCGCGTTGAGGGTGGTCGGGACGGACGGCGGGGCGCTGTCCGGCTTCACCAGCAGGTAGTGGTTCAGGATGGTCTCGGCCGGAAGTGCCGTGGAGTACACCGCGAACTCGTCCACCGAGCCGCGGAAGTAGTCCGACGACGGCCGGTTGGGCCAGCTGTTCAGGTTTCCACCGCCAACCCGCCAGTAGCCGGCCCCCGTCTCTGCACCCGTCGTCGCGCCGCTGGCGACGAGCACGCCGTCGACGTACAACCTCTGGCCGGACGAGTTCTGGGTTACCACCAGGTGGTGCCACTGGTTGTCGTTGTAGGCCGCGGGGCTGACCACCGTCTGCGCCGAGCCGGTGTACACGCCGAACACCAGCCGACCGTCGTTGCGCATGTAGACGTGCTTGTCATACGCCGACGCGTTGCCGGTCTGGACGTTCTCGAACCCGAAGATCTTCCCGCGACCGTCCGTCGGCGCCTGGAACCAGGCTTCGACCGAGTAGGCGGGCGACGGGCTCATGTTGGCCGAGGTGGCCATCGTGGAGTTCGACGAGCCCGTGAAGAAGGCCGCCCCGTTCTGCGCGGGATCGATCATTCCCGTCAGGACGCCGGTCACCGGGTGGTTGACCCCGGTGTTGTAGACACCGGTGCCCTGGCCGAAGTAGGTGGCATCGGCCGCTGTCGACGAGGAGTCGTTCAGGCGCCAGTAGAAGTCAGGTCCACTGGAGTAGACCGCGCTGCCATAGGTGTCGGCGGGCGCCTCGTTGACCGCGAGTTGGAGTCCGCCGGCGAGCGCGTGCTGGGCGACCTGGGTCTGGCTCAACGCTCGGTGGTAGATCGCCACCTCATCGATCTGACCTTCGAAGAAGTTGCTCGTCGGGCGGTTCGGCCAGCTGTTGAGCTGGTCGCCGCCGATGTGCCAGACGCCGTTGTACGACTGGGCTGTCGTCGTGCTGTTCCGGGCCACCCGGAGGCCGTCGACGTACAGCGCCATGCCGCCGGAACCCTGGGTGGCGACGATGTGGTGCCAGTTGCCGTCGTTGTAGGCAGCGGCGGACGAGATCGTCACCGTACTGCCGGTGTACGCGCCGAACACCAGCCGACCGTCGTTGCGCATGTAGATGTGCCGGTCGTAGCTGCTCGACAGCTGCGTGTCGCCGGTGTCGGTGCGGGGCCTGCCGTTCCCGTACCCCACGATCTTTCCGCCCCGGGTGGTGGTTGTCTTCACCCAGGCCTCGATGGAGTACGTGCTGGGTCCGGGCCTGAACTGGTCGTTCCACACGTAGTCGTCCACGCCGTCGAAGACGAGCGAGCCTGCGGTGTCGGTCGGCGTCGCCCCCTCGGTCGAAGCGGTCGGGCCCTGAGCGGCCAGGCCGCCCCGAAGCGCCGTCGCCGTCGTGGCAGCGCCCACGTCATGGACCCAGGTCCCGGTCATCGAGGAGTCCCAGTACAGGCCGTCGGGGTTGTCGTTGATCACCGTGGTGG
>JAEYNS010000214.1 GCA_023412435.1 Actinomycetes bacterium
CGGCGCCCGCCGATTGCCGGGCAGTCTAGCGAGCCGGCGGGCGGCGACCCGGGGTCGAGACATGGCGCCGGGCCCGGGCGCGGAGCCGCCCCGATAGGGTCGATCCGCCATGCTCGACATCCTCACCGGCATCGCCGTCATCGCCCTGGCCGTTGTGGGCGGTTACGTCACGGCGCGATCGGGCGTCCTCGGTGACAGGGCGGTGCCGGTGCTGTCGAGGTTGACCTTCCACGTGCTGGCCCCGTTCCTGCTGTTCTCCGTCCTCGCCACCGCCGACGTGGCGGAGCTCTTCTCGTCGCTGCTGCCGGTCTCGGCGATCACCGCTGTGGCCATCATGGGCGGGTTCACCGGCGTCGCGGTGCTGGTCTGGCGCCGTGACCTCGGCAGGGCTGTGATCGGTGCGCTCTGCTCGGGCTACGTCAACGCCAACAACATCGGCATCCCGATCGCGTTCTACATGCTGGGCGACGCCGCCTTCGCCGGACCCATCGTGCTGCTGCAACTGCTGGTGTTCGCGCCGATCGCGCTGGCCCTCCTCGACGCCGGGGTCAACGCCAAGGTCTCGGCCCACGGCATCCTGCGCTCCAGCGTGAGCAACCCGATCATCCTCGCCTCGCTGGCCGGATTGCTGGTCGCGCTCGCAGGTCTCGACCTGCCGCCGGTCGTGCTGAACCCGATCGATACGATCGGCCACGCCGCCGTCCCCGTGATCCTGATCTCGTTCGGCATGTCGCTCGCCGGCCAGCGCGTCCTCGAGCCGGGCTCGGGACGAAGGGACGTGATCCTGGCCAGCGTCCTCAAGCTCGCGGTGATGCCGGTGGTCGCCTACCTCGTGGGCAGGTTCGGGTTCGGGTTGACCGATCACGCGTTGTACGCGGTCACGGTGCTCGGCGCGCTGCCCACCGCCCAGAACGTCTTCGTCTACGCCCAGCGCTACGGCGTCGGTGAGACCCTCGCCCGCGACACCGCCTTCATCACCACCCTCGCCTCGCTGCCGCTGCTGTTCGGCATCGCCATCGTGCTCGGCTGACCTCGCCGACGCGCTTCCAGACCCGCCCCGGGCGATGGACGCACCCTGCGGTCAGGGCTACCATGAGAGCGCTTCCATCGTGACGCGCCGGCGCGTCCTCACGAGTGTCGGGGAGCGCCGCTTCGCCGAGTTGAGAGGCAACACATGCAGTACGGCCACTTCGATGACGCCGCCCGCGAGTACGTCATCAATACGCCGCACACCCCCTACCCGTGGATCAACTACCTGGGGTCGGAACGCTTCTTCTCGCTGCTCTCCCACCTCGGCGGTGGCTACAGCTTCTACCGCGACGCCCGGATGCGCCGGCTGACCCGGTACCGCTACAACAACATCCCCACCGACGCCGGCGGCCGCTACCTGTTCGTCAACGACGGCGGCGATGTCTGGACGCCGACCTGGCTGCCGGTGCGCGCCGACCTGGACCACTTCGAAGCGCGCCACGGCATGGGCTACTCGACGATCACCGGTGAGCGCGGCGGCCTGCGGGTGACGACCACCTATCTGGTGCCGCTCGGCGAGGACGCCGAGGTGCAACGGGTGACCGTCACGAACACGAGCGAGGCCGCGAAGTCGGTCTCCCTGTTCTCCTTCGTCGAGTTCGCGCTGTGGAATGCGCACGACGACCAGACGAACTACCAGCGGAACCTGTCGATCGGCGAGGTCGAGGTCGAGCAGACCACCCCGTCCGGCGGGTCGGCGATCTACCACCGCACCGAGTACCGGGAGCGGCGCAACCACTACGCGGTGTTCGCCGTGAACGAGCCGGCAGCCGGATTCGACACCGACCGGGACACCTTCCTGGGCGGCCCGTTCAACAGCTTCGCCGACGCGGCGGTCCCCCACTCGGGGCGCTCCGCCAACTCGGTCGCGTCCGGCTGGTACCCGATCGGCTCGCACTCGATCGCACTCGACCTGCAGCCCGGCGAGAGCCGCGACCTCGTGTTCGTGCTGGGCTACCTGGAGAACGACCAGGAAGCGAAGTGGGCCGACGAGGCGCACCAGGTGATCAACAAGACCGGAGCCCACGCCCTGCTCGCCCGGTTCGCCTCCCCGGCCGACGTGGACGCCGCGCTCGCCCGGCTGGCGGAGTACTGGCGCGACCTGCTGTCGACCTTCACCGTCGAGTCCACCGACGACAAGCTCGACCGGATGGTCAACACCTGGAACCAGTACCAGTGCATGGTGACCTTCAACATGTCCCGGTCTGCCTCCTACTTCGAGACCGGGATCGGCCGCGGGATGGGCTTCCGCGACTCCAACCAGGACCTGCTCGGCTTCGTCCACCTCGTACCGGAGCGGGCCAGGGAGCGGATCATCGATATCGCGTCGACCCAGTTCCCCGACGGCAGCGCGTACCACCAGTACCAGCCGCTGACCAAGCGCGGCAACAACGACATCGGCTCGGGGTTCAACGATGACCCGATGTGGCTGGTGGGCGGCGTCGCCGGATACCTGAAGGAGACCGGCGACTACTCGATCCTCGACGAACCGGTGCCCTTCGACAACGAGCCCGGCACCGAGGTGCCGCTGTGGGAACACCTCACCCGCTCCTTCGAGTTCGTCCTGTCCCATCTCGGCCCGCACGGCCTGCCGCTGATCGGCAGGGCGGACTGGAACGACTGCCTCAACCTCAACTGCTTTTCCACCGAGCCCGGGGAACCCTTCCAGACCACCGAGAACAAGGCCGGCGGGGTGGCCGAGTCGGTCTTCATCGCCGCCCAGTTCGTGCTGTACGGCGCCGACTACGCCGCGATCGCACGGCGCCGCGGCCTGACCCACATCGCCGAGCGCGCCGAGGCCGCGGTCGCAGCGATGCGCGCGGCCACGCTCAGCCATGGCTGGGACGGCGACTGGTTCCTGCGCGCCTACGACTTCTTCGGTAACCCCGTCGGCACCCACGCCGACACCGAGGGCAGGATCTGGATCGAACCCCAGGGGTTCGCGGTGCTGGCCGGGATCGGCGTCGGCGACGGCCCCGACGACACCTCCGCCCCGGCGATCAGGGCGCTCGACTCGGTGCGTGAGCTGCTCGGTACGCCGCACGGCCTCGTCCTGCAGTACCCGGCGTACACCACCTACCGGGTCGAGCTCGGCGAGGTGTCCACCTATCCCCCGGGCTACAAGGAGAACGGCGGCATCTTCTGCCACAACAACCCGTGGGTGATCATCGCCGAGACTGTGGTCGGCCGCGGCGACGTCGCCTTCGACTACTACCGGCGGATCGCCCCCGCCTACCGGGAGGCGATCAGCGACGTCCACCGGCTCGAGCCGTACGTCTACGCCCAGATGATCGCCGGCAAGGAGGCGGTCAGGGCGGGCGAGGCGAAGAACTCCTGGCTCACCGGGACAGCCGCCTGGAACTTCGTCGCCGTCTCGCAGTACCTGCTGGGGGTGCGTCCGGACTTCGACCACCTCGTGGTCGATCCGCAACTCGGCCCCGACGTGCCGTCCTTCACGGTGACCCGCAAGGTGCGGGGCGCCACGTACACGATCAGGGTCAGCAACTCCGGGGTTCGTGGACGTCGGGCCAGCCTTGTGGTCGACGGTCGTCCGGTGGAAGGCAACCGGGTGCCGTACGCCCCCGCGGGCAGCGAGGTGCTGGTAGAGGCCACCCTGTAGCCCACCGGCTGGTTACCTCCTCCGCGGGAACCCCCCCGGGGCTGAGACGGGTCGCGGCGCGCTTCGCGACCGCGGTCAGGCGAACGCGGCGATCTCGATCTTCCTCATGTCGAGCATCTTCTGGTAGCCGCCCGGGACGTTGATCAGCTCGTTCAGGTCGGCCGGCACCACCTGCCAGCTCACCCCGAACCTGTCGACGCACCAGCCGCACTGCTCCGCCTCGGGGACGGCGCTCAGCCAGCCCCAATACCGGTCGATCTCGGCCTGGTCGGCGCACTCCACCATCAGCGAGACCCCCGGGGTGAAGGTGAAGTCCTGCGGCACGCCGGAATCCATCAGGACAACCCAGTCGTCCCCCAGCGCGAACTCGGAGAACATCAGGCTCCCCGCCGTCGCCGGGCCGGTGTCACCGGGGTAGGTGGCGGTCGTGCCGACCCGGCCGCCGAAGACCTCGGAGTAGAACCCAAGGGCCTCCCCCGCCCGGTTCTGCACGGGTCCGCCGAACAGCAGGCATGCGATCAGGTTCGGACGGGGTTCACCCTCGGGGTCGGTGAGGATCAGTTGCCAGCTGACGCCGTAGCGGTCCTGCACCCAGCCGTAGCGTCGGCTGAACGGGTACTCGTCCAGCGCCATCAACTCGGTGCCACCCTCGGACAGCCCGGCCCACACGGCGTCGAGGTGCTCGCGTGCTGCGGGGTCACGCGACGGGTCGAAGTTCACCATCAGCGAGATCGAGGGGTTCGGCCGGAACTGCGGCCCGGCGTTGATACCGACCAGCCGGACGCCCGCGATCTCGAACTCGACCGCCAGCGCCTGCCCGGCGAACTCCTGCTGGAAGTCGGGCAGCCCGTGCGTCGGGTAGTGCTGGGTGTCAAGGATGCGGGCGTCGGGGAACACCGAGCAGTAGAACTCCGCCGCTTCCGCGGCGGTGTGGTCGAACCACAGGCTGGGGACGATGCGCTGCATCTCGCGACCTTTCCGGTGGCACCGTCACCCGGCCCGGCGGCGGCTGATCCCCCGACTGTACGCACGTGCGGTGACAGGGGCGAGACCCGTTGATGCCCGCCTGGGGGCGGACATGCAGGCTGAGGCTCAGCTCGAGGACACGTACAACGCGGCCATCAGCCCGACGACGAGGGTCGTGACGGTGAGCAGGAAGGCCGGCGCCCCCACGCCCGCCAGACGGCCCACCGATCCGTCCGACCGCCTGGTCGCACGGTAGCGTCGGTCGGCGACGAGGTAGGACGCGCCGGCGAGCAGCACGCCGCCGACCCCGATGGCGGCGGCTGCGGGGCCATAGCTCCCCAGCGTGAGGCGGACGGCCACCGCACTGGCCAGGGCCAGCGACAGCGCGGTCCGCCGCCACGCCAGCAGAGTCCGCTCCGGCTGCAACCCCGGCCCCCGGCCGGGTGGGACGTCGCTCACCAGGCCAGGCCGAGGAGCACGAGGACCACCCCGGCCACCACGCCGACAGTGAGGGCGAGACCCGGCGACCCGGGGAGCGGCTGCCCGAGCCGCATCGCGGACTCTGTACGCCACCACCCCGCCCACGCCTGGACGGTGGCGACCAGCCCGAGCCCCACGAACACCAGCGCCGCAGCCAACCTGAAGCCGGCGTGCTCAGGCACCTCGAGGGCGTGCAGCGCAACACCGGCCGCTAGCAACGCGAGGCCGGTCCTGATCCAGGCCAGGAAGGTGCGCTCATTGGCCAGGCTGAACCGCGGGTCGGGCTCGTCGCCCCGTCCATACACTCCGCGCGGGAACCTGGTCACGGAAGCCAACCTAGCCCCAGACCGCTCCGGAAGCCTGCGGGCGGGCGCCACCACCCGGCGCGATACTGAGCCATGAACCTCGTCACGCAGGTCTTCGCGGTGGTGGCCATCCTGTTCCACGCAGCAGCGTTCGTGATGGAGAGCGTGCTGTTCCACCGTCCCGGGGTACAGGCGCTGCTGCTCGGCAAGCCGGATCCGGCACCTGGCGTGCGGCTGTGGGCGTTCAACCAGGGTTTCTACAACCTCTTCCTCGCGGCGGGGCCCGCTGCCGGACTGATCGCTCACCATGCCGGCCACCCCGAGGTCGGACGGGCACTGGTGGTCTACGGCTGCGCCTTCATGGCGGGCTGCGGAATCGTCCTGTTCTGCTCGAACCGCAGGCTGTGGCGCGGGGTGCTCGGCCAGAGCGGCCCGCCGCTGATCGCCCTGCTCGCGGCGCTCCTCTGACGCCGCCGGCTTGTCCCGGCGTGCGGTCGCCGTCGCGGGGAGCGCCGTGACGCTGGCCGCCCGATGGCATGGCGGCCATACGTTGGTCCCATGCGTGTACTCGTCGCCGACCAGTTCGAACAATCCGGGATCGACGCCCTGAGCGCCGCCGGCTGCGAGGTCAGCTTCGCGCCGGGGCTCAAGGACCAGCGCCTCGCCGACGAAGTGGCGGCGCTCCAGCCGGACGTGCTGGTAGTGCGGAGCACCAAGGTGTCAGAGGCCGTCCTGGCGGCGGGCCCGCTCAAGCTCGTGGTGCGGGCCGGCGCCGGGTACAACACCATCGACGTGGCCGCCGCGTCCCGGCTGGGCATCTACGTGGCGAACTGCCCGGGGAAGAACTCCATCGCGGTGGCCGAACTGGCGTTCGGACTGATCTGCGCGCTGGACCGCAGGATCCCCGACACCGTCGCCGACCTGCGCGCCGGCACCTGGAACAAGACCGAGTACAGCAAGGCCCGCGGGCTGCACGGCCGCACGCTCGGCCTGATCGGGGTGGGCGGCATCGGCCGGGAGATGATCCCGCGCGCCCAGGGGTTCGGAATGCCGATCGTGGCCTGGAGCCGCAGCCTGACCGCCGAGACAGCGGCCGCGCTCGGCGTCCGCCTGGCGGCCTCCCCGGAGGAGGTCGCCTCCCTCGCCGACGTGGTGAGCGTCCACCTCGCCCTCACGCCCGACACCCGCGGCCTGCTCGGCGGGGCCTTCTTCGAGGCGATGAAGGACGGTGCGTACTTCATCAACACCTCCCGCGGCGAGGTCGTGGACGAGCCGGCGCTCGCCGCCGCGATCCGGACCAAGGGGCTGCGGGCGGGCCTTGACGTGTTCACCGATGAGCCGGCCGGCGGCACCGGAGAGTTCGCCACCGAACTCGCCGACCTGCCGGGGGTGTACGGCACCCCCCACATCGGCGCGTCCACCGAGCAGGCGCAGGACGCCATCGCCGCGGAGGCGGTGCGGATCGTCACGGTGTTCAAGGAAACCGGCACCGTGCCCAACGTGGTCAACATCGCCAGGCAGACGCCCGCGACGTCCTCGATAGTGGTCCGCCACCTCGACCGTCCCGGGATCCTGGCCCACACCCTCGAGGTGCTCAGCGCGGCCGGGATCAACGTCCAGGAGATGGAGAACATAGTCTTCGACGGCGCCGTCAGCGCGGTCGCGCGGATCAACGTGGAGGGCGAGGTCGGAGCCCCGCTGGTCGACGCCATCACAGCCCATGAGGCAGTCATCGACGTCACGCTGATCGCGCTGTAACCGGACGGCGTCACTCGGGCCTCGCGCGTGACGTCGTCCACCGAACCCGGGAGACAGGCTCACGATGAGCGGCTCTGGACCGCGGTGGAAGGAGTGGGAGATGATACGGCCGTGCTCAGGTTGCTGGTTCGGATCGCCGCGAACCTCGTCTCCGCGGCGATCGGGCTGATCGTCAGCGCTCTCCTGCTGCCCGACTTCCACCTCGAGTTCGGCGGCTTCCTGATGGCGGTCGTGGTCCTGACCGTCGCGCAGTCGTTGTTGACGCCGTGGACGCTGAAGATCACCCGGCGCTTCGCCCCTGCGCTGCTGGGCGGCTTCGGGTTGATCTCGACCCTGATCGCGCTGCTGCTCGCCGGGCTCATCCCGGGTGGTATCACCGTCACTGCGTTCAGCACCTGGGTGCTCGCCGCGCTGATCGTGTGGCTGTGCGTTGCGCTCGGCGGCTGGCTGCTGGTGGCCCTGGTGCTGCGGAAGCGGGTCGCGAGCCGGACCTGACCCACCGCGGTCATCCCGCGTCGGGAACTTGTCACCTGGGCGAGTTCGCCCGGTGATCAGGCCGGCTCCGGTCGGGCGGCCCTGAGGTAGGCCCACCCGCGCGGCGAGAGGCGGTAGCCGACGTCCAGGCTCTGGGTGAGTCCGAGTTCCTTGAGCCGGCGGACCCTGACCTTGAAGTCGTCGCGCGGTATCCCGAGTTCTGCGGCGAGTTCGCGGGCGACGACGCCGGGGCGCTCCGCGATGAGCTGAAGGTAGGCCCGTGTCCACGGCTCGGCGGCCGCGCGGTCCTTGCGGGCGAGGCTCGCCGTGATCTGCTCGAGGGCGGCACCGTCCAGGTCGTCGGCCAGGCGAAGCGCGACCCGCGGATCGGGGCCGGCAAGCCGGATCCCCACCCGATACAGATCGCCCTCGCGCCCGGCGGCACGCGCGAGGACCGCGGCGGGTGAGTCCAGCCCCGCCAGCCGGGCGTCCTCGTCGATCACGACCGGCGTGCCGGCCCGCCCGGCCCGCCCCCCGGCGCCGGAGGGGTCCGCGCCCCCC
>JAEYNS010000236.1 GCA_023412435.1 Actinomycetes bacterium
CCCGGGGAACAATGCGGCCCGCGGAGGTATCCGCGGGCCGTTGCCGCCCCTCTTGTAGGTAGCGGCGGGCCAGGGGGACCCGCCGACGACCCCGAGGAGGTGGCCACGATGGCCCCACTGGATCCCAAACTCGCCCGGCGGATCGCCGGCATCGAGCTGAACGCGCTGGTGCTCGCCGGCGTGTTCCCCAAGGAGCGGCTGGACGAGGCGGAGGTCTCGGCACGCGCTACCCCCGTCCACGACATCAACGGCGAGGTGCTGTTCTACCGGCTGCCCGTCGTGCGTGGCAGGGAGAAGCTCGGCGCGGTGGACGTCGCCGCCCACCCCGCGCTCGGTGACCCGATGCTGGCCTATGCCGACGGCATGGACTGGAATCCCGACGCCCTGATCGGCGAGGCGAGGGAGGTGGCGATCCGGCGGTGGCAGAAGGTGTCCGAGGCCGACGAGGCCCGGTTCGTCGCCTTCAGCTATCCGAAGCTCGCCGTCCAGTTCCGGCGCGGCGGCGAGGAGGTGGTGATGCTCGAGCTGTTCACCTGGCAGCCGGTGCCGCCGTCCGGGGAGCGCGACCGCAAGCCGCTGGAGCCGGAGAACTTCGAGCGCTGGAGCCTGATCGAGGAGCTGCCCCCGCGGGTGCGGCGGGCCAGGGCCAAGCGGTACGACGAGCGGGTCGAGACGATCCGAAAGCTGGAGATCGACCGGCTCACCGAGTACCAGGTGCGGCCCGACGCGTGGCGCGAACTGCTCGTGTTCAAGCTCGTCGACACCCGTGAGATCCGCTACTCGCTGCGGACCAGCCACCACACGCCGTGCTACGAGCTGCGCGGGCAGGAGACCAACGTGTGGTGCGTCGGGGCGAGCTCGCAGATGCTGCTCGACTTCTACCGCTACGAGTACACCCAGGACCGGCTCGCCACCGAACTCGGGCTCGGCACCAAGGCGAACCCGAACGGGCTGCCGTACAGCCAGGTCGGGCACGTGGTGACGGCGCTGGAGGCGCTGACCGGCAACGGCCTCGACGTCACGATGATCACCAACCCCGGGTTCGCCACCTTCCGTACCGAGATCAAGGCGAACCGGCCGCTGATCAGCTTCGTACCCGGCCACTCCCGGACGGTGGCGGGGTACACCGAGAGGCTGATCCCCGTGTTGTACAGCGGGACCTCGCAGGGGCTGCTGGTCTACGACCCGTGGCCGCCGAACGCCGGGGTGATCACCAAGTGGGAGAACTTCGCCACGCAGACCTACCAGTACGCCTACACCGCGAAGGTGACCAAGATCTAGCCATGGGGATCGAAGACCAGGTGCGGGGCAGGGCCGGGGCGTTCGTCGACCCGGCCCTGCTCGGGGTGCCGCTGCCCGTGGTGGACGCCGCCGGCCGGCAGGCGTCGTGGTTCGTCCCTGTGGTGTCGGGCGGGCGGCTGCTGGGCTTCGTCGAACTGCTGCCCTCGCTCGACCACCGGCGCACCTCCTGGTTCGGGAGCCAGCCCGGCTCGCCGCAGGGCTGCCCGTCCGCCTCGTCCTGGCTGGATTCCGCGGGGGGGGCCGCCCGGGCGGGGGAGCACCTGCGTCCCGGTGAGACGGTGGGCGACCCCGTCCTGTCCTTCGACGGCAGCCCCGACCGGCTGGCCTGGGCGGTGCCGGTGGCGAGCCCGTCCGGCCCCCGCACGATCTGGGTCGCCGGCGACTCCGTCTGGGCGACCTGACCGGCTCACGGGGACGGTTCCCCGGCTCACCGGGACGGTCCCCGGCTCACGGGGACGGTTCCCCGGCTCAGGCGGTCAGGCGGGCGAGGGCAGCGTCGAAGGCCGCCTGCGGCCCGTCCGGCAACTCACCGAGCAGGTAGCCGACCAGCGCCTCCCGCTCGCTGCGGAGCGGGTCGGTGCCGAGCGCGTCCGCGATGACCTCGGTGAAGCCGGCCAGGTCGGGCCCGACGAGGTAGGAACCGCGCTGGCTGGGGTACGCCGCGCGGTACTCGTCCTCGGGCAGGCCCGCCGGGTTCGTCACGACCACCGGACGGCGGGTGGCGAGGAAGTCGCTGACCACGCTGGAGATATCGGAGATCAGGACGTCGGCACGGGCGAGGCAGTCGGTGAGGCCGAGATCCGGACGCCGGTCGACCAGCACGTGGGGTCCGTCCCGGAGCAGACCCTCGATCTCGGCGATCGCGGCCAGCATCGAGGGACGGGCGACGCCGCTGGCGGGGTGGGGCTTGAACCAGATCTCGACCCCCGGGAAGTGCTCGAGCAACCGCCTGACCATCCCCGGCCCCATGGTGTCGAGCGAGCTGTGGGCGGTCTCGGCGTAGTAGCCCTCGAAGGTAGGGGCATAGAGGACTACCGGCGGCAGACCCGGGTCGCGCGGCTCGGCCCGCAGCAGCGGCTCGACCTGCGGCCGTCCGATCAGCACCAGCTGCTCGTCGGTGAGCCGCACCCCTGCGGCGCGGTAGCGGTCGACGGCCGCCTGGCCCGCCACCCAGACCTCGTCGAAGCCGCGCGCCTGGGCGTTGAAGGAGGTGGCCTTGTCGGAATCGCCGTGCAGCAGCATGACGTGGGTGAGCCGGGGGTCGCGCAGCAGGTGGGCGTTCTTCTCGCCATAGGCGAGGTACAGGCCCACCCGGACCTGCGGCAGCGTGACCTGCTCGAGGTTGCGCGGGCTGGGCGCGTACACGACGGGGACGCGGGTGGCCTGCAGCGGCGCGAGCTGGCTCGCCTCACGAACCGCGATCAGGCCGGCCAGCGGCGTGGCGTCGAGCACCGGCAACCACTGGTTGGCGATGTAGCGGGACTGGCCGGCGCCGAGCGAGACGTGCACGAGGTAGCGCGGGTCGGTAGCGGCGAGATCGGCGGCCAGGGCGGCGGCGTCGGCGTCTCTGCGGCGCAGCAGGGAGAGGAACGCCTCAGCGGAGACTGCGACCCACCCGACGGCCAGGAACACCGCGGCGGCCAGGAAGCCCCAGGCCGTCCACGGTGCCTCCCCTCTGATCAGGAGGGCACCGAGCAGGCCGAGCACCTCGGCGGCGACCATCGGACCGGGGGTGCCGCAGGCGCGGCGGTAGAACCGGGCGTAGCCGTCCAGCGGTCGGGGTTGGGTGGCGGACCCGGGCAGGTAGCGGACCGGCGGCGCGCCGCGGGAGAAGCCTGAGGCCACCCCGGTCAGCCCGAGCCAGGCGGCCTGGAGGCCCACCACGACGGCGACGTAGGCGGCAATGGCGACGGGCAGCCCGAGCGCGAAGACGACGAGCAGGCTGCGGACCGCGGCCCGCAGGGCGGGCGTCGCGCCGGCAGTCTCGACGATCCGGGCGATTCGGGAGTCAGCGCGGGTTGCGGCCCAGTCGAGCAACGCCCCCAGCAGCCAGACAGCCAGCGCGAGCCACGGCTGCCCCAGCAGGAGGGAAGCGACCTGGATGAGGTAGGGCAGCGCGACCAGCGCCAGGAAGTGGTCGGCGAACCAGCGGGCGACCGGCCCTGCACGACGGGTGGCGTGAGCCAGCTCCTGCCATTCCGGCAGCGGCGCCCGGCCGAGGTTGGCCAGTCGTCGCCCGAGGTTCATGCGGGCAACCCTAGTGCCCTGCTCGGTGTGCTGCTGGACCGCTCAGGCGGGCGGCGACGGCTCCCCCGTGCCACCTGGCGGCCCGGAGAACCGTCCCCGTGAGCCGAAGAACCGTCCCCGTGAGCTGAGGAACCGTCCCCGCGACCCGAGGAACCGTCCCCGTGACCCGAAGAACCGTCCCCGTGGCCGGAGAACCGTCCCCCGTCCCACCTGGCGAGCCCGGGGACGTCCCGCGCCTCGGAACGGTCAGCCGCGGATGGCTACGTGGACGTGGTCGTAGTGGTTGGCGGTGGTGCCACCACGGTCGGCCATGCCCCGCCAGTGGGGGCTGCGCGGCGTCCAGATCTTCTGCTCGAAGATCACGTGGTCGATGTTGAAGGCCCTGGCGTTCGCGGTCAGGTACTTGGCGATCTTCCAGCCCAGCGCGCTCTCCTTGCCGGGGGTGAGCATGATGTCGAGGGCGCGGCCGTTCTTGTGGAACTCCCGGCCACCCGCCCGCCAGCCGCCATAGGAGTTGACGCCGGGGAACAGTGCGCAGACCGAGCGGTAGATCCGGATCGTGTCGGCCCGCAGCCGGCCCTCAACGGCGGTGCCCCGCGAGCACTTCGCCATCGTGATACCCGCGGCCTGCTCGGGGGTGGTGTCGGACAGGTTCGCCGCCAGCACCCAGCCCTCGAGCTTGCCGGCGGTGACCTTGCGGTACCTGCCCTCGATGGAGCCGGTGGCGACCACCTTGGTGCCGAACTCGAGGGAACCCAGCTTCTCGGCCTTCTCCGACGGCTCGGCCCGCAGGTTCAGTTCCGCGGTGGTGAACAGCGGGGTGAGCGCGACCAGGTCCTCGGTCGCCTCGGCGAGCCTGGACGAGGCCAGCGGACGCAGCTGCAGGGTCGCCTGCGCGGGCCGGACGGCGCCGCGGCTCAGCGGCGCGGCGTCCCTGTCGATGCTGGCGGCGACGAGGGCGGTGTCGACCGCGGCGGTGTTCTGCCCGCCGCCCAGCATGACCGCACCCGAGGTGGCGACGGCGGCGAGGGTGACCAGTCCGATCCCGGCCCGCTGGCCGAGGTGGTCACGCCAGGTGGGGGCGATCCGGCGAGGCCGTGCGAAGGCCTCGGGAGCAGGGGTCGCCAGCGGCTCGTCCGGCATCGGAGCGAGCGCCCGGCGCGGTTGGTACATGCCCCACCCTGTTCAGCAGACTTCTGACGGACCCCCAAAATATCCTAAGAAATCCTCAGGATGCAATCCCGACCCCTCCGCGCATGCTGGGGTGGTGCCGTTGCATCGGCGGCTGACACCCCCGATACTCCGACACGATCACGCGACGAAGCGGGAGGATTGATGAGGAACCGGGGGGCCGTCAGGCCGACTGCCGCGCGATCGCGGAAGGCCCGTCAGCGGCTCGGCCGGGCGGTGCTCGGCAGCCTCTTCGTCGCCCTGGCCGCGTTGGTGGTGGTGCCGGACGCGGGCGCCGCCCCGGCCGCACCGGCGCCGGTCGCGACCACCAGCCCGAGCGCCACGCCCACCGACCCGTCC
>JAEYNS010000273.1 GCA_023412435.1 Actinomycetes bacterium
GGCCCGGCCCGGGCCGGGCCACGCCCGTCCGCGGGAGGCGGCTCGCCGCCCGCCGGGCAGGTCTCAGATGGCGCGCTTCTTGAGCCGGCGCCGTTCGCGCTCGCTCAGCCCGCCCCAGATCCCGAACCGTTCGTCCTTGCCGAGGGCGTACTCGAGGCACTCGCTGCGGACCTCGCAGGACTGGCAGACCTTCTTGGCCTCGCGGGTGGAGCCGCCCTTCTCAGGGAAGAAGGCTTCGGGGTCGGTCTGGGCGCACAGGGCTCGCTCCTGCCATCCCAGGGCGCCGTCGTCCTCCTCGCTCACAACCAGGAACAACTCGCGCATTCACCCTCCTCGACCCTGCCGTTCCGTGCTGGGGAGCGCTCGGAACTACTTGAAGGGAATTACACGCCTGTCATTACCCGGAAGTCAACCCCGGGGGCGCTACCATGCCCGGCCCTACGCCCTGGGGGCGTCAGGTTCCCCGGGTTCGTCAGGGGTGGCGATCGACCAACTGCCCGGCGCGCCGGCCGCTGCCTCATCGGCGGTCCGCCACACGGTCCCGGCGGCCTCCTCCCGGCGCCAGACCGGCGCGGGCCGGTCATCGTCAGCGGCGGGCTCGAGCTGGGCGGGGAGCTCCGCCTCCGCCGCGTCCTCCCCCGCCACCGGACGGGCGAGTGCCCACAGGGCAACCACGGCCACCACCCCCAGCAGGGCTGCGGGAAGGTCCATCAGGGCCCCGGCCAGGTAGTCGAGCGGGGTTGGGGAGGCCGCCACGGCGTAGCCGCCCAGGCCGATGCCCAGCCCCACGCCGATCGTGGCGACCACAGCCGCGGTCGTCGCCAGCGGCACCGCACGGGGCGACGAAGGCGCCGCGTGGCAGGCCCACACCGCCGCGACCGCCGCCAGCAGGAAGGGCGCCCAGCTCAGCAGCATCCCTTGCGCCGCCCAGAAGGCGATGTCCGGCGTCGAACTTCCCTCGACGTACCACACGAGCTGGGTACTCAGCGCCAGCAGTTGGCCCGCCAGCGCGACCACCACAACCCAGGCCAGCGGTTCGCGGATCCGCTTCAGGTTCTCCTGCATCTCTGCCTCCTGGTCGCCAGCCTAGGGTCGGCACGGCTCAGGCGTGCTGCGGACCCACCTGCTCGGTCACCGCCTGGACGAGTTCCTTGACCCGCTCGGCCTGCGCGATCGGCACCACCAAGGTGGCGGTGCCGGTCCGGACGACGACGAGGTCGCTCACTCCGACCAGCCCGACCACGCCGTCGGGATCGGCGTTGAACACGATGTTCCCGGGCGCGTCCAGCGTCACGACGCTCCCCGAGCGGGCATTGCCGTCGGCGTCCCGGCCGAGAACCTCGGCCAGGCTGGCATAGCCGCCGACGTCGTGCCACGACACGGCAAGGCCGACGGCCACCACGTGCGCAGACCCCTGGCCGTGCGAGACGGGCTCCATGATCCCGTAATCGACCGAGGTCCGCAGCAGGGTCGGGAACACCTCGTCCAGCCGCTCGGGGTGCGCAGCCAGGTCGGTGACGGCCTCGTACGTGGCGGGCAGCAGCAGCCGGACCTGCTCCAGCACGGTGGCAGCCCGCCACACGAACATCCCCGCGTTCCACCAGTACTCTCCCGAGGCCAGATACTGTTCGGCGACCTCGCGGAGCGGCTTCTCGGCGAACTCGCGCACCGCGTGCACGCCGGGGTGGCCGCTCACCGGGTCACCCCTGTGCAGGTAGCCGTACCCGGTGTGGGGTGACGTCGGGACGACGCCGAGGGTCACCAGCGCGTCGGGGTCGGCCTCCGCCACCGCGAAGGCCCGCTCGAGGGTGGCCACGAACTCGTCCACCGGCTCGATGATGTGGTCGGCGGTGACCTGGGCGATCACGGCATCCGGGTCAGTACGCAGCAGGACGGCGGCCGGCCAGGCCACCGCGTTCAGCGAGTCGCGGCCGACCGGTTCGCCGAGGATGTTGACAGCCGGCAGTTCGGGCAACTGGGACGCGACCTGCGAGGCGTGGGCAGCCCCGGTCACGACCAGGATCCGCTCCGCCGGCACCGACTCCAGCGAACGCTCAAAGGCGAGCCGCAGCAGGCTGCGACCCCCGATCAGCGGCAGCAGTTGCTTGGGCGTCCCGTGCCGGGACAGCGGCCACAGGCGGGTGCCGGACCCGCCGGCCATGATGACGACGTAGCGCACGGCCATGACCTTATTGCACGGCCCTACGATGGGCACGTGACTGCGTCCCGCACCCCGGTCGAAGGGCTCGCGCTCCGAGTCCGCCGCCAGGGCAGTCGGCCGCTGCTCACCTACTACCACCCGGCCGCCGGCGAGCGCACCGAGTTCAGCGCGACATCCTTCGCCAACTGGGTGGACAAGACCGCCAACCTCCTGGCCACCCTCGGCGTCGACGCCGGACCGGTGGCCGGCCCGCTGGCGACCACCCACCCCGGCCACTGGGTGAGCCTGATCTGGCCGCTCGCCTGTTGGCAGCACGGTGTCGCCTGGGCCGCCGTCGGGCCGCCGCTGCCCGCCGAGGCCGAACTGGCGGTGATCGGCCCCGACCTCCCGGCTCCGCTGCTACCGGGCGCCACCATCGCCTGCTCGCTGCACCCCTTCGGGCTGCCGTTGCGCGACCTGCCCGCCGGCGTCCTGGACTTCAGCACCGAGGTGCTCGCGGAACCGGACGCGCACTGGGCGGCGGCGACGCAGCCCACTGACCTCGCCTGGCTGGACCCGCACCGTCAGGTGACCCACGCCGGGCTGGCGGGCCTTCCTCCGGTGGCTGGACGGGTGCTGGTGCGGCCGTCCGGGCCGTGGCGGACGCTGGTCGACGCCGTGCTGCGGCCGCTGCTGGGCGGCGGCTCCGCCGTCGTGGTGGCCGGCGAGGTCGACGACGACGATCTCGACCGGATCGCCACGGCGGAACGGGTGGACGAGGTGTTGCGATGATGGCCACGACGAGGAGAGGTGCGATGACGGGGATCAGTCGGCGGCAGGTGCTGGTGGGAGGGTCGGCGCTGCTGCTGCTGGCCGGCTGCGGCGGGCCGTCGATCCCCCGGCCGACCGCCTCGCCCAGCGGTGCGATCCGGGCCCAGCTCGACGAGGTGATCGGAACCGTCGCTGGTGGGTCGGACAAGCTCGGCGTCGCGCTGCACGACCTGCGCAATGGCGCCACCTACGGGTTCAACCCGACCTACGCCAGCCAGAGCGCCTCGATCGCCAAGCCGATGATCGTCCTGATGGCGCAGCGTCGGGCCCTGGCCACGGGGGCCGACCTCACCACCGAGCAGCAGGAGCAGATCACCCGAGCCATCACCCGCTCGGACAACGACGCCGCGGACGCGCTGTGGGCCTACGCCGGCGCTGCCCCGGCCTACGCCGAGCTCGCAGGTGAACTGGGCCTGGCCGACACCCACCCCGACGAGAACCGCTCCGAGAGCTGGAGCTGGACCTGGACCACCCCCGCCGACCAGGCGCTGCTGGTGCAGGCGCTCACCGAGGGCTCGCCCGCGATCGCCGACCGCGACCGGCTGCGGCTGTGGGAGCTGATGGGCCAGGTGGTGGACGACCAGGCCTGGGGGGTCGGCGCGCCGCGGTCGTCCGAGGTCGCCGTCCACCTCAAGAACGGGTGGGTGCAGTTCCAGTCCAGCGACGGGCTGTGGGCGGTCAACTCCATCGGGCAGGTGACCGGCGCGGGCCGCGACTACCGGTTGGCGATCATGACCCGCACCCCCGACTTCGACACCGGCAGGGCGATCTGCGACGAGATCGGCAAGTGGGTCTACGACATCCTCGGGTCCGGCCCGGTCGAACCGGACTGACCGGTGCCGCACCTGGAGGTCAACGGCCTCAGCTACACCCTCGGCGACGGCAGGCCGCTGCTCAACGACGTGACGTTCCGGGTCGGGGACGGGGCCAAGGTCGCCCTGATCGGGCCCAACGGTTCGGGCAAGACCACGCTGCTGCGGATCATCGCCGGCGACCTCGACCCCGAGGAGGGCGGCGTCGGCGGGTCGGGCCAGGTCGCCGTGATGGGCCAGTTCATCGGCTCGCTGCGCGGCCGCGAAACCGTCCGCGACCTGCTCGTGTCGGTGGCTCCGAAGCGGTTGCGGGACGCAGCGAACGCGCTGGATGCCGCGGAGCTGGCGATGATGGAGGTCGACGACGAGCCGACCCAGCTCGCCTACGCCCACGCGCTCACCGACTACGCCGACGCCGGCGGCTACGAGTACGAGTCGACGGTCTGGGACGCGGTGACCATCGCGGCGCTCGGCGTCCCGTTCCAGCGCGCCCAGTGGCGCGCGGTGACCACCCTCAGCGGTGGCGAGCAGAAGCGGCTGGTGCTCGAGGCCCTGCTCACCGGGCCGGAGGAGGTGCTCGCCCTCGACGAACCGGACAACTATCTCGACGTGCCGGCCAAGCTATGGCTGGAGCAGCGGCTCAGGGAGTCACCCAAGACCGTCCTGCTGATCAGCCACGACCGCGAGCTGCTCAGCCGGGTGCCGACCTCGATCGTCACCCTCGAGCCCGGCCCGGCCGGCGCCACCGCGTGGACCCACACCGGCGGCTACGCGACCTGGGGCGAGGCCCGGCAGGCCCGCAACGAGCGGCTGGACGAGCTCCGCCGGCGCTGGGACGAGGAGCACGCCAAGCTCAAGGCGCTGGTGCTGATGTACAAGCAGAAGGCCGCGTACAACGACGGCCTCGCCTCCCGCTACCAGGCCGCCCAGACCCGGCTGGCCAAGTTCGAGGCGGCCGGTCCACCGGAACAGGTGGCGGTCCAGCAGCAGGTGAGGATGCGCCTGCGCGGCGGCCAGACCGCACGCCGGGCGGTGGTCTGCGAGCACCTCGGCCTGAGGTTGCCGCCCACCACCGGGTCGCCTGAGGCCCTGATGGCGCCCTTCGACCTGACCGTGTGGTTCGGCGAGCGGGTGGCCGTGCTGGGGTCCAACGGCTCGGGCAAGTCGCACTTCCTGCGGCTGCTCGCCGCCGGCGGCAGCCTGCCCGACCCCGAGCACCTCCCGGTCACCGACCTGGAGATCCCCTCGGTCAGCCACACCGGACGGGCGCGGCTGGGCAAGCGGGTGCGACCCGGCTGGTTCGCCCAGACCCACCAGCACCCGCACCTGGTCGGCCGGACGCTGCTGGAGATCCTTCACCGCGGTGACGAACACCGCGCCGGGATGGGCCGGGAGGAGGCCAGCCGGGCGCTGGACAGGTACGGGCTCGTGAAGGCGGCCGAGCAGCCCTACGAGACCCTGTCCGGCGGCCAGCAGGCCCGGCTGCAGATCCTGCTGCTCGAGCTCTCCGGGGCCACCCTGCTGCTGCTCGACGAGCCGACCGACAACCTCGACCTGCATTCGGCCGAAGCGCTCGAGGAGGCGCTCGCCGGCTTCGAGGGGACGGTGGTGGCGGTCACCCACGACCGCTGGTTCGCCCGTGGCTTCGACAGGTTCCTCGTCTTCGGCGCAGACGGCAGGGTGGTCGAGTACCCCGAACCGGTCTGGGACGAGGGACGGGTCAACCGCCTCCGGTAGCGCCCGGGGGGCCGCTCAGCTGCTGACCGCGCAGACCTCTTCGAGGTCCTCGGTCTGGGTGCCCGACTTGGTCGGCTTGCTGGACGGCGTGGCCGACGCCGACCCGTTCGGGCTCGGCTCGGTGCTGGCCTCGTCCATGGGCCGGTCCTTGGCCTCGGAGGCGGCGATCTTGTCCTCCACGATCTGGCGGATCCTGGGGAAGTTGGGCTTGACCGGACGGATCAGCGGCGGGGTGAAGTTCACCGACGACATCGGCAGCCCGCGGCCCTTGAGCGCGAGGTCGAGCGCCGTGCCGAGCTGGTCGCTCGGGACGTTGGTGGCCACCACCTTCTCGCTCGCTGCGGCGATGTCGTTGAACTTGGTGAGCACGGTGGTGGGGTTGAGCTGCTTGACCATGGCGTTGATCACGCACTTCTGCCGCGCCATCCGCTCGTAGTCGTTGGAGCCCTCGCGGGAGCGGGCGAACCACAGGGCGTGGAACCCGTCCAGCAGGACGTCCTTGCCCGGCTCGATGTAGCCGTACACGCCCCTCGGCCCGGACTTGGAGCCGATCGGGATCCGCTTGTTGATGTCGAGCCGGATGCCGCCGACGGCGTCGATCAGGGACTGGAAGCCCTTCAGGTCGACCATCGCCCAGTAGTTGATGTCGAGCCCGAGGATCTCGCCGACCACATCGGCGGTCGCCTCCGCCCCCGGGTACTTCACATCCGGGAAGAGGTCCTTGTTGTTCACGGCCAGGGTGTAGACGGCGTTGAGCAGGCACTCCTGGGAGGCGCACCAGAACCCGTCGGGGTACTTGGCGTGCAGCGGGTTGTCCTTCGGGAACGGCGCCCACTGCAGGTTGCGGGGCAGGCTGAACAGCACGGTGCGGCCGGTCCGGGCGTCGATGCTCGCCACGATCATGGTGTCGGGACGCATCCCCCAGCGGTCCGCGCCGGCGTCGCCGCCCATCAGCAGGATGTTGTAGCGCCCCTCCTGGGCCTCGGCCTCGCCGCCGCCGGTGAACACGTTCGTGACGAGGCTGGACTGGGCGCCGAACATCCCGGACGCGGCCCAGGCAGCGGTCCCGGTGCCGGTCGCCAGGGCGATCGCCAGCAGGCCGGAGAGCACCCGGCCGCGGCCGGACATCGCCGCCGGGTTGGCGATCCGCCAGGCGTCCACCAGCAGGGCCGCCCAGGCAACCCCGAGCACCAGGACGGCGACCTGGAGCACCCGCAGCGTGACCGGGTGGGCATACAGCGCGATCAGCAGCGGGCGCGCCACCAGCGCCGCCACGGCTGCGATCACCAGCAGGGCGATGAGGCCCAGCCAGACCCGCAGCGCGATCCTCCCGAGCCGGCGGTTCCCGGCGGCGACCTGCGCGGAGCCGGGGATGACCAGCGACATCAGCACCAGCACGAAGCCCCGCCGGATGGCGACCCCCTGGCTGCGCTGCTGCGGACCAGGCAGCGCCGCGGCGGTGTGCGCGCTCGTAGCCATGGAGTGTCTCCCCGGGGAAGGTGGCAGGACGTGATCCAGTATGGCCACCGCGCCCAATCGGTCGGCGGGGACGCGCCGGGCGGCGTCGTCGACGCCCCGTCAGCCCGTGCCGGGCGGACCTACCCCCCGTCCCAGAAGCCCTCGGTGTCAGCCCTGGTGGCCGCCCTGACCCGCTCGCCCTTGGCCGCGGCAACCGTCCGCAGGTCGGACTGGAAGGACTCCATCTTCGCCAGCAGCGCGTCGTCGGCCGCGCCGAGGATCCGAACCGCCAACAGCCCGGCGTTGCGGGCGTTGCCGACCGCCACCGTGGCCACCGGCACCCCCGCGGGCATCTGGACTATCGACAGCAGCGAGTCGAGCCCGTCCAGGTGCTTCAGCGGCACCGGCACGCCGATCACCGGCAGCGGGGTGAGGGCGGCCAGCATCCCGGGCAGGTGGGCGGCTCCGCCCGCCCCGGCGATGATCACCTTCAGCCCGCGCGCGGCGGCACCCCGTCCGTAGGCGACCATCTCCTCCGGCATCCGGTGGGCGGAGACCACGTCCGCCTCGAAGGGCACGCCGAACTCGGCCAGTGCCGCGGCGGCGGCCTCCATCACCGGCCAGTCGGAGTCCGACCCCATCACGATCCCCACCAGCGCCTGCTCAGCCATCGCGATCTCCCCTCGTCAGGTCCTCGACCCCCATGAACAGGTCGGCGGCGCGTCGCGCCCGCGTCCTGGTCTGTGCCAGGTCGGAGCCGAGGGCCGTCACATGCCCCAGTTTCCGTCCGGGCACCCACGACTTGCCATACCACTGGACCCGCACCGCCGGGTCGGCGGCCAGCACCTCGGCCAGCGCCGCGTCGACGTCCTGCCGCGGCCCGCCCAGGACGTTGGCCATCACCACCCAGGGCACCACCGGGTCGGTGGCGCCCAGCGGCAGGTCGGCGACCGCGCGGAGGTGGTTCTCGAACTGGGAGGTGACGGCGCCGTCGATGCTCCAGTGGCCGGTGTTGTGCGGACGCATCGCGAGCTCGTTGACCACCACGTGGCCGTCGCGGCGCTCCATCAGCTCGACGGCCAGCACCCCCACCACATCGAGTTCTGCGGCGATCCGCAGCGCGAAGGCGCGCCACTCGGCGTCCTCCGAGGCGGGCAGGCCGGGCGCAGGGGTGGTGGTGTCGGTGCAGATCCCGTCGGTCTGGACGGTCTCGCTGACCGGGTAGGCGACCGCCTCGCCGCCGGGCCGGCGGGCGACCAGGACCGACAGCTCCCTGCTGAAGTCGATGTACTCCTCGGCCAGGATCCGTACGCCGTCGGACAGTCCGGCGAACGGGACGGCGGCCTGCGTGGCGTCGTCCAGCTTCCACACGCCCTTGCCGTCGTAGCCGCCGCGAGAGGTCTTGGCGATCACCGGCCAGCCGGTGGCGTCGCCGAAGGCGATGAGCTCGTCCGGGTCGGCGACGAGGCGGTAGGCGGGGCAGGGGATGCCGAGCGCGGACAGCCGGTCGCGCATCACCACCTTGTCCTGGGCGTGCAGCAAGGCCGCGGGGCCGGGCCGGACGGCGATCCCGCGGGCCACGAGCTCGTGCAGGATCGCGGCGGGGACGTGTTCGTGGTCGAACGTGACGACGTCGCAGCCTGCGGCGAAGGCGAGCACCGTCGCCGGGTCGGTGTAGTCGCCCACCGTGACGTCGGCCACGACCTGGGCGGCGGAACCGTCCGCCTCTTCCGCGAGCAGCCGAACGCGCAGCCCGAGCCCGATTCCCGCGGCGTGCATCATGCGCGCCAGCTGGCCGCCGCCGATGATGCCGATGGTCGCCGTCACGCCCGTCAGCGTAGCGGGAGCGGACTGCCGCTACGCCGGGGCGTAGACCAGCCGGACCACGTCCCCCATCGGGTCGGCCGAGACCAGGCGCAGCGGCGGCCGGGGTCCGGCGAAGTAGGCAGTGCCGCTGCCGAGCACGACGGGGTGCAGGTAGATCCGGTACTCGTCGATCAGGCCGAGCCCGGTCAGTGCGTGCGCCAGCCGGGTGCCCGCCACCTCGATCTCACCCTCGTGCCCGGCCTTGATCCGCGGGATCGCCGCCTCGAGGTCGCGGACCAGTTCGGCGTTCGGGCCTACCGAGGTGAGGGTCCGGGAGACCACCCATTTGGGTTGGCGGCGCCAGGCGTCGGCGAAGGCACGCTCGTCGCTGCTCCAGTCGGGGTCGTCGTCGTCCCAGTAGCGCATCACCTCGTACATGCGGCGGCCGTAGACGCTGCCCGCCTGCTGCTGCGCCTCCGCGATGAAGTGGCGGAACAGGTCCTGGTCGGGCCCGAAGGCCTCGTGGTCCACATAGCCGTCGAGGGACTGATTCATCCCGAACACGAGCCTGGCCATCCGCGCCTCCGCATCCTCGCCCGCCGCCAACCGAGGTCAAGTATCGGTCGCCGGGCGGTCAGCGTCCATGGCCCTCCGACCCGCGCCGCGCCGGGGCGGCCAGCGGGCGCCCTACCACCCGTCCCCGGATCGCCCCCCTCGTCGGGTACGGGTTGTCCCAGCTCCGGCTGTCGGTGGAGTGGCGCCGGTTGTCACCGAGCACGACGTAGCCGTCGGGCGGTACGTGGAAGGTGGCCGATCCGCCGCCCCTGAGGGTGACGAAGGGCTCGGCCACCGGCCGGCTGCCGATGCTCACCCCGGCCGGGGTGACCCGGACCACCTCCCCCGGCAACCCGACGATCCGCTTGACGACGCGACGGCCGCCGGGGGCGTCCAGGACGACGAGATCGCCGCGGTGCAGGCCCTCGTGTCCGTAGACCGCCCGTGTGACCACCAGGTCTCCGGGCCGCAGCGTCGGGTACATCGACCAGCCGCGGACCCGGGTCAGCCACCAGTGGCGG
>JAEYNS010000315.1 GCA_023412435.1 Actinomycetes bacterium
GCCGTGGGGCGTGCTCGCGCTCGGCGCCGCGCTGGCGCTGGCGGCCGGCTTCTTCGCCTTCGGTCTGACGAGCTACCTGAATCGGCCCGAGGCCGGCGGGACGCCGGCCCCGACCGCCGCTGCGACCCCCACGCCGTCCTCGAGCGGCAGCCCCACCGCGTCCACCCCCACGCCGGAGCCGACCAGCGGCCCCGCCGACTCCTTCGACCCGCCTCCGTTGCCGTACCCCCAGTCGTGGGACGAGGCGTAGGCCTGGCTGGAGGACAACCAGCTCTACGGCGAGACGCTGGGAGCCGTCGACTGCGCGATCACCCGACTCGACGACCCGCGTCCGGGAGAGCTCGCTGCGCTGGACGCCCACCTCGCGGCGACGATGGGCTGCCTGATGCGGGTCTGGTCCCCGCCGATGGCGACGGCCGGTTTCGTCCTGCCGCAGTCACCGGTGCTCAGCTACGACCAGCCGATCACCACTGCCTGCGGGACGAGCCCGTCCATGGACTCGGCCGCCGCCTTCTACTGCCCGGCCGACCAGCGGATCTTCTATGCGGTGGATCGTGGGCGCCCGCTGTACACCACGACCCCGCTGGCGGTGGACAACACCCTCGCGCACGAGGTGGGTCATGCCCTGCAGGGCCGCATCGGGGTGCTGATGGCCGAATGGGCCTTCCAGCAGGACACGGCCCCCGATCTCGCCCTGGAGTACAACCGGCGCACCGAACTCCAGGCCGACTGCCTGGGCGGACTGGCGATGAACGCCCTCGCGGCGGCGACCGGGCTGACGGGGGCCGAGCGGGACTTGCTGGGGGAGGACACCTACGCCAGGGGCGACCACCCCGGCCGGCCCCGCACCCACGGCTCCCCGGCCTCGGGGTTGCACTGGATCACCACGGGCCTGTCCAGTACCGCGGTCGCCGCCTGCAACACCTTCGTCGCGTCGCCGGACGAGGTCGCCTGACTCAGCCCCCGGCGAGCCTGGCCCGCAGCCCGCCGGCCGGTCGCGCCGGGCTGGTCACCGCCCTGACCAGCGACTCGACGCTGCCGATCAGCGTGACCTGGGAGCGCGCCCGCGTGATGGCGGTGTACAGCAGTTCCCGGCTCAGCAGGGGCGAATCCGGGGGCGGCAGCACGACCGTCACCTGATCGAACTGGCTGCCCTGGGCCTTGTGGACGGTCATCGCGTGCACCGTCTGGACGCTGTCGAGCAGGAACGGCGAGATGGAGTGCACCCGCGACCCCCGCGCGAAGTGGGCGCGCAAGCCGCCCGGGTCGGCCACGACGACGCCGGTGTCGCCGTTGAACAGCCCCAGGTCGGCGGCGTTCTGAGTCACCAGCAGTGGCCGTCCCGGGTACCAGGTCAGGGTCGGGTCGAAGCCGGGGACGGCGGCTGCCAGCCACTCCTCGATCTGGCGCGACCACAGCGCCACTCCGAAGGGTCCGCGCCGATGGGCGCACAGCAGGCGGTGCACCTCGAGCTCGGCGAGCGCGTCGGCGATCCTGCCCTCGCGGGCCGCCTCGATCATGGCGCTGCCCTGGCGTACCAGCTGCTCCTGCAGCGGCGTCTCAGCGGCGGTGGCGGCCAGCCGGATCCCCGGCTCGCCCGCGGTAGCCAGCACCACCGCACGATCGGCGTCCCGCTCGAGCACCGCGGCGGCCAGCGCCGCCAACGCCGGGCGGGACCGATAGTTGTGCCGCAGGCGCACGACGGTTCCAGAGTCGGGCAGCCCCAGCTGCTGCAGTGCCGAGCGCAGGGGGGCAGGGGCAGGGACGTCAGCTTCCACGATGTCGTGCAGCACGGGGCCGGCGTCGACCGGGGCCAGCTGGTCGGGGTCGCCGAGCAGGATCAGCCGGGCCTGAGGACGCAGCGCAGCCAGCAGCCGGCTGAGCTGCGTGACGGGCACCATGGACGCCTCGTCGACCACCACCACATCGTGCGGCAGCGGGTTGGCGGCGTCGTGGACGAACCGACTCCGGGAGGCGGGGGTCCAGCCCAGCAGACGGTGGATGGTGCCTGCCCGCAGTCCGGACAGACCGGCACCCAGGTCGGCAGGCAACGAGGCCAAGGCCCCGCTGAGCGCCTCCTCCATCCGGGCCGCCGCCTTCCCGGTCGGGGCGGCCAGCGCGATCACCGGGGCGGGGCGGCGGGTGCGGACCAGCATGCCCAGCACCCGGGCGAGCGTGGTCGTCTTGCCGGTTCCGGGCCCGCCGGCGATCACCGACACCGGTGACAGCGCGCTCACCACCGCTGCCAGTTCCTGGTCGGGGTCGGAGCCGGCGGGGAAGAGTTCGGCCCGCGCCGCCCGCAGGGCGCCGAGGTCGAGGGCTGCGGTGTGCTCCGCAGCCTCGCGGCGGCTGACCAGCTCGGTGGCGACGGTGGTCTCCTCCTGCCAGTAGCGCTCGAGATAGAGCAGGTCGCCGACCAGCCGCAGCGGCCGTTCGCCCGGCGCGTCCGGTCCGAGCGCGACCAGCGGGCTGTCGTTGACCGCCTGCCGCCAGCCGCCGGGCTCGGGCCACAGTGCGGCGGGAACGGTGACCGCCTCCTCGTCGGCCTCGAAGACCTGGCCGGTGACGCCGGCGAGGTCGAGGCAGACCTGACCGGCGCGCAGCGCGCGCACCGCGAGCGCGAGGGCGAGCTGCACCCGCTGGTCGTCCTCGCCGTACAGGTACGACACCTTCTGGGCGACATGGACGTCGCCCCAGGCCAGCAGACCGGTGGCGTGCATGTCCAGCAGCAGGCCAGGGGTGAGACTGGTGGCCAGATCGGGGGTGGTCATCGCGGCCTCCGATCCGCCAGCAGGTCGGACAGCTCCGTGACCAGACCGGCGGGCGGGAACCAGCTGAACACACCGGTCGGCTCGGTGTCGGTGACGTCTCGTCCTGCCATTCCCCTGACGAACAGGTAGCCCACCCCGCCGAGGTGGACCGCCGGGTCGTACCCGGGCAGCCGGGCAGCGAGGAAGCGGTGCAGCGCGACGCAGTAGAGGATGGCCTGCAGGGGGTAGTGGGCGCGGATCATCTCGGCCGCCATGGCCTCGGGGCGGTAGGCGTCCACGGTCAGCGGGCCGGCGGTGCTGAGGCGGTTGGTCTTGTAGTCCACCACGAGGAACCGCGGCCCGGCCTCGCTGTGCACCCGCAGCACCGAGTCGATGCTGCCGGTCAGGAAGCCGCGCAGCACCTGGCCGGCCAGCCCCGGGCGGTCGAGCTCGCCGGGGTACCCCGCCAGCGGGTCGTCGGCGGGCAGCCAGGCGCGCAGCAGGGCGGCGATGTCGGCCACGGTGGTGGTGGACGCGGCGGTGCCGAGCGGGAACTCGAAGTCCAGCTCGCTGAGCCGGTCGCCGACCGGCAGCTCGGCCAGCGACCGGCCGCCGGTCAGCACCCCCAACGGCGTGATCAGGCTCGGCAGCAGGCCGTCGGCGAGCGTGGCGGGGGTCACCCCGGCGAGTGGGTAGCGCAGCAGCGCGGCGGCCGCCGCATCGTCGAGTCGGGCCCGCAGCTGCGGCTCGTCGGCCGGGTCGGGGCAGTACCAGTCGAGGTTCTCGAGGACGTGGTGCACGAGGCTGCCGAAAGCCGCACCGCCCGGCAGGTCGGCCATCGGCGAGACGGGCCCGTGGACGGGCGCCACGGGCCCCTCGTCGGGGGGTGGCTCGTCGTCCACCACCGGATCGGCGACCAGGGCGACCGGTGGCCTGGCGTGCACCTCCTGGGTGAGACCCGAGTACGAGGTCCGGCGCCAGAGCTGGTCGATCCTGCGCTGCCAGCGGGGCTCCCGGAGATCCCGGGCGGGGCCGGGGACGGCCGGTCGCCGGGCGGGAACCGGGGCCGGACAGTCCTCGACTGCGATCCCGGCGGCCCCGAGCCAGGCCAGTTCGCGCGGGTGGCCGCTGCCGGGAGGAGCATCCACCCGGTAGGCGGGCTCGGGTGCCCCGCCGGCGACCCGGTCGCGGAACAGGAGCCTGTGCAGCGGGGAGAGCTCGGTGTTGCGCTTGGTGCGGGTCCACCACAAGGTGAGCTGCGACTGCGCCCGGGTGGCGGCGACATACAGGGCGCGCAAGCGGTCCTCCGCTGCCTCCTCGTCGTGGCGGCGCAGCCGTTCCGGGCGCCCGGCAGCGGTCAGACCGCCGAGGTCGAGCACCCGCTCGCCGCCGTCGTGGAAGACCAGCGCGCCGCCCTCGTCGTCGCGCAGGTGCAGGTCGGTGGCCTGCGGCACCAGCACGACCGGAAACTGCAGCCCCTTGGCCTTGTGGACAGTCATGATCTGGATCGCCCACCGGTCGGTCTCCAGCCGTCGCGTGCGGTCGGTGGACTGCTCGCCGGACTCGATGGCGGCCGCCAGCCAGGCCACCAGGGCCTGCCCGCGGACACCGGCGGTGTAGCGGGAGTGCAGCAGCTCAGCCAGATGCCGGTAGTCGGTCAGCTGGCGCTCCCCGAACGGGGTGCCGAGCACCCGCTCGGCCAGGCCGTTCTCGGCCTGCACGGCGGCGAAGAGTGCCGCGACACCCGACCTGGCCAGCAGCCGCGACCAGTTCTGCAGCATGGCGCCCCACTGCGCCAGGCGGGTGTCGTCGGCGGTGGCCAGCGCCTCGAGGTCCCCCCCGACGAAGTCGGTCAGGATCGCCGCCCTTGTCGCCTGGCGGCGGGGCTCCTCGAGGGCACGCAGCAGGGTGAGCCAGTCGCGGGCGGCCTGGGAGGCGAACACCGAGTCCGAGCCGGAGAAGGCGACCGCGATGCCGGCCGCGGTGAGCGCTTCGGCGAGGTCGCGACCGCGCCGGTTGGTGGAGACCAGGACGGCGATGTCCTCGGCGCGCAGTTCGCGTTCCCCCGCGCGGGTCTCCAGCCGGGTGTCGCCGGACAGCAGCCGGAGGACCTCGGCAACCAGGTCGGCGGTCACCCAGGACCGGGCCGCCGCCGCATCGAGCGGTTCGGCGGGGGCGACGCAGCGCAGCCGCACCGGGGCGGGGGCGATCCCGCGCAACCGTGAGCCGGAATGGCTGGCCTTGACCGGCGGGACACCGATGCCCTCGCCGAGCAGCGCGTTGTGGAACAGGGCGTTGACCCCCGCCACCACCGGGGCGTCGGCCCGATGGTTCACCTCCAGCGAGTACTGTGCTCCGGCGGCTGCCACCGCCGCCCGGTACGCGCCGACGTCGGCGCCGCGGAAGCCGTAGATGGCCTGCTTGGGGTCACCGATCAGTACCAGCGGCCGATGGCCGTCGAAGGCGCGCTGCAGGATCTCCCACTGCACCGGATCGGTGTCCTGGAATTCGTCGACCAGGACCACCTGGCAGCGGCGCCGCAACCGCTCCACCGCGGCGGGGGTGGTGGCATGGCGCAGCGAATCGCGCAGCCGCAGCAGCTGGTCGTCGAAGGAGAAGACCCCGAGGTTCCGCTTGCGGGCCGCCAGCTCCTCGCGGACCGCGGCGGCGAAGCCGAGCCTTTCGGCCACCTGCCCGGCTGCGGCCTGCGGAACCAGCGGGGCCTCGGCGAAGGCGATGGCCTCTCTCCCGAGCAGCCGCGCGGTGGCAAGATCGAAGGGCGGCTGGACCGGCGCCTGGGCGTAGCGGGCCAGGTAGAGGTCATCGATGACCTGATCGAGCAGGATGCCGACATCCTCGACGAGGACTGCCTCGGGGTCCTGATCGGCGAGCACGCCGAGCTCGGACAGCATGGCCTGGCAGAACTCGTGGATGGTCATGATGCTGGCGGCGTCGAGCGCGGCCACAGCCCTGACCAGCCGGCCGTGCCGAGCGTGCAGTTCGTCGGTGGGGCCCGCGATCAGCCACGCGTCGGTGCTGTCGAGCGGCCCCGGCGCAGCCTGACCGGCAAGGGTGTCGGCGAGCAGCCGGCGGGTGGCCTGCAACCGCTCCCGCACCCGGGAGCGGAGTTCGGCCGACGCGATCCGGCTGAAGCTGATCACTGCCAGCCGATCCGCGGTCACCATGTCCTCTGCCAGGTACCGGGTGGCAAGGGCGGCGATGGCGTGGGTCTTGCCGGTGCCCGCGCTGGCCTCGAGCAGGACAGTCGCCTGCGGCAGTGGGCCGGTCGGGTCGTAGCCGCTCATCGGGCCTCCTCGCAGTCCAGCAACGGGGCCCAGATGAGGTGGGCGAGCGCGCCGATCAGCGATGGCTCAGCAGTCTCCGGCCCGGGCAGCGGGACGTCCTCGGCGGGCAGGCTGAGCAGCTCGGGCCAGGAGAAGAACGCCCGCCAGTTGGCGTCGCTGTCCCACGTCCACTCCTTCTCGAGGAAGCGCGCCAGCTGGTCGGGGTGCTGGGCGTCCTGGCTTCGGCGGCGGGTACGGGCCAGCCGCTCACCCACCCGGAGCAGCGCGGGCAGCGGGCGGGACAGACCGAGGGCGTAGAGCGCGAGGTAGCGGGCGAGCAGGTCGCCCGCGATCGGCGCGGGCGGAGCGGCGATCGCGACCGAGCGGCCCTTGCCGACCACGACCGCCCGCGCGGGTTCGCCGGTGGCGGCGGTCAGCGCCAGCAGCCGCAGCCAGGCCGACAACCGGTGGCGGGGCCCGAGCCCCGAGTACTCGGCCTGCACCAGCGTGCCGCCGCGGGTGACCACCCGACCCGCGAGCGTCACGGGTTCACCATCGGGGAGCGCCAGGTTCAGCGCGATGTCGTGGGTCTGCGGGTCCTGGCCAGCCTCGGACGGCAGCCGTCCCAGCGTGGCGGTGGCGTCGTCGAAGACCTTGTCGAT
>JAEYNS010000030.1 GCA_023412435.1 Actinomycetes bacterium
TTCTGTCCCGCCACTGGATGTCCTTCTTCTCGTCGTTGCTCTCCCGGTGCATCTTCCCGAGCGAGCTGTTCCTCCGACCCCCGCGGTCGGGCGTGTCGGGCCTGTTCTGGGCCGCGCATGACCGAAAGCTGATTGGTCGTGGTAGGGCCCGGCACCTGCGCACCAGACTGCCGGAGGGCCGCCTGGGCAGGCGTCCCCGTCGGAGCAACCTCACGATTCTCCCACGTGGTGACCCGGGATGCCAAATCAGGCCTGATGCCCGCAGAATGTCCCGATGCCCGACTCGTCCACCACGCCTGCGAGCCCCAACGCTACCCGGCTCTCCCTCGGAATCATGCTGGGACTGGGGGCTTCGCTGGCCTTTGCCACCTCGGGGGTGTTCGCCCGTCCGCTGTTCGACGTCGGGTGGACACCGGGGGCGGCTGTGTTCTGGCGCGTCATGGTCGCCTCGGCGGTGATGCTGCCGGTGGCGCTGTGGTCCCTGCGCGGCCGTTGGCGCGTCCTGCTCTCGCAGTGGCGCACCGTGCTGGCCTTCGGTGTGCTGGCGGTCGCCACCGCCCAGCTCATGTTCTTCGCCGCGGTGGACCGGATGGACGTCGGGATCGCGCTGCTGCTGGAGTACATGGCGCCGGTACTGCTGGTCGCGGTCGCCTGGGCGCGGACGCGGCACCGTCCGGCACCGCTGGTGGTCGGCGGCGTGGTGGCGAGCGTGGCGGGGCTGGTGTGCGTGCTCGACCTGGCCGGCACGAGCCCCGACCCGATCGGTGTGCTGTTCGCATTCGGCGCGATGATCGGGGCGGCGTCCTATTTTGTGATCTCGGCCCGGCCCGGCCCGGTCCCCCCGCTCGCCCTGGCCGGCCTCGGCCTGACCGTCGGGACCGCGGTGCTCGGGCTGGCGATCCTGGTCGGCGTGCTGCCGTACGCCGCGCCGATGGTGCCGGTCGCGATGCTCGGCGCGACCCTGCCGTGGTGGGTCCCCGTCGCCGTCGTGGCGCTGGTGGCGGCGGCGCTGGCCTACTCCCTCGGCGTCGCCGGCGTGGCCTTGATGGGCGAGCGGCTGGCGTCCTTCGTCAGCCTGTCCGAGGTGCTGTTCGCTGTCGTCCTGGCGGCTGTCCTGCTGGGCCAGGTGCCTTCGGTGATCCAGGTGGTCGGCGGGGCGCTGATCGTCGCCGGCGTCGTCCTGGTCCGCCTCGCTGCCGGACGCCCCGGGCCCGTCGCCGAGCCGGTCGTCCCGACGCCCGAGCCCGTCCCGTCCCTGGACTGAGGACCCCTGCCCTCGCCGAGAACTCCCTTCACGCACCGAGGGCTACCCCCGGTGGGCGGCTCTCGACGATGTGGGGAGCTCTCGGTGGGCGCTACTGGGCGGCGCGCCTGCGGATCGCCGCCCACTCGTCCCGCAGCCCCACCGTGCGGTGGAACAGCAGGCCGGCGGCGTCCCTGGCGAAGTAGCCGAGCCGCTCGAACTGGACCACCTCGCCGGGCGCGACCTCAGCCAGGGCCGGCTCGGCCCGGCACTCGGTGAGCAGTTCGACCGAGTCGGGGTTCAGGTCGTCCATCGGGTCACCGGTGGACTCGCCGGGAACCTCGGCGCTGAACAGACGGTCGTAGAGCGCAACCTGCACCCCGACGGCGTGGGCCGCCGACACCCAGTGCATGGTCGACTTCACCCGGCGCCCGTCCGGGGCGTCGCCGCCCCTGGTGGCCGGGTCGTAGGTGGCGTGGACGGTCACGACCTCGCCGTGCTCGTCCTTGTCCAGCCCGGTCGCCGTCACGAGGTAGGCACCGCGCAGCCGGACCTCGCGGCCGGGCGAGAGCCGGAAGAACTTCGGCGGCGGCACCTCGGCGAAGTCCTCGGCCTCGATGAAGAGCTCGCCGCTGAACGGGGCGGTGCGGGTGCCGTCGGCAGGGTTCTCCGGGTTGTTGACCTGCTCGAACCACTCCACGACAGGGTTGCCCTCGGCGTCGGTGGGCCAGTTGTCGATCACCAGCTTGAGCGGACGCAGCACCGCCATCCGCCGCTGCGCCACCCGGTTCAGCTCGGTGCGGACGAAGGCCTCGAGTTCCTCGAGGCTGTGCCGGGCGTTGGTCTTGGTGATACCGATGTGGTGGCAGAAGGCCCGGATCGCGGCTGGCGGGTAGCCGCGGCGGCGCAGGCCGCGCAGGGTCGGCATCCGGGGGTCGTCCCAGCCGTCCACCACGCCGTCGTTGATCAGCTGCAGCAGCTTGCGCTTGGAGGTGATGGTGTGGGTGAGCTCCAGGCGGGCGAACTCCAGCTGGCGCGGCTTCTCGTAGGGCAGGTCGAGGTGCTCAAGGAACCAGTCGTAGAGCGGCCGGTGGGAGACGAACTCCAGGGTGCACATCGAATGGGTGACCCCCTCGATGGCGTCCGACTGCCCGTGCGCCCAGTCGTAGGTCGGGTAGAGGCACCACTCGTCGCCGGTGCGGAAGTGGTGGCCGCGGCGGATCCGGTACATCACCGGGTCGCGCAGCTGCATGTTCTCCGCCTGCATGTCGATCCGGGCCCGGAGCACCCGCGAGCCGTCGGGGAACTCCCCTGCCTTCATCCGGCGCAGCAGGTCGAGGCTCTCCGACGGCGGCCGATCGCGGTACGGGCTCTCGATGCCCGGCTTGCCGTAGCCGCCGCGCTGGGCCGAGATGGTCTCCGGGTCCTGCTCGTCGACGTAGGCCAGCCCCCGCTCGACCAGCGACTCGGCCCACGTGTAGAGGGTGCCGAAGTAGTCGGAGGCGTGCAGGACGTTGGCGGGGGTGAAGCCCAGCCACTCGATATCGGCCAGGATCGCCTCGGCGAACTCGGCCTCCTCCGTCTCGGGGTTCGTGTCGTCGAACCGGACGTTGCAGGTGCCGCCGAACCGCTCGGCGATGCCGAAGTCGGCGGTGATCGCCTTGGCGTGGCCGATGTGGAGGTAGCCGTTGGGCTCGGGTGGGAACCTGGTCTGAACGCGGCCCGAGTACGTCCCGTCTTCGTTGTCGCGCAGGACGGCATCGGCGACGAAGTAGCCGGCAGACGAGGTCTCGGGCATGGTCATAACATCATGCTATCGCCGCCGGACGGGGCCCCCGACCCGCCCCCCGGACCGCTCAGCCGAGGACGGCGTCGAGCCGGGCGAGGCAGGACTCCCGCCCCAGCAGCGCCATCGACTCGAACAGCGGCGGGGACACCGTCGAGCCGGTGATCGCCAGCCGCACCGGCCCGAACGCCAGCCGCGGCTTGAGCTCGAGCCCGTCCACGAGGGCTGTCCGCAGCGCTGCCTCGATCGTCTCGTGGTTCCACTCCGGAAGCGGCGCGAGCGCGTCCCTGGCAGCGCGGACCACCCGGGGGAAGCTCTCCCCCGCCTTGGCCACCGCGTCGTCGTCGACCACCAGGTCGGCGTCGGCAGTGAACAGGAAGCCCAGCTTGGGCAGTGCCTCGGAGAGGGTGACCATCCGCTCCTGGACCAGCGGCATCGCCGCCGTCAGCAGCTCGGCGCGACCGGGGTCGGGCGTGCCGGGCCACTGCGCGGTCCAGGTCAGGTAGTCGAGGACGCGGCTCGCCAGCTCGGACGGTTCCAGCGATCTGATGTAGTGGCCGTTGAGCCAGTTCAGCTTGTCGAGGTCGAAGATCGGCCCGACGGTGTTCACCTTCTGCCAGTCGAAGTGCTCGACGAACTCGTCGAAGCTCGCCACCTCGGACGCGTCGTCGGCCGGCGGGTAGGCCAGCAACTGCAGGAAGTTGCGCAGCGCCTCCGGCAGGTAGCCCTGCTCGCGGAACCAGGTGAGCCGCGCGGCGGGGTTCTTCCGCTTGGAGATCTTGGACTTGTCGGTGTTGCGCAGCAGCGGCATGTGGGCGAAGGCGGGCGGCTCAAGGCCGAGCCAGCGGTACAACAGCAGGTGCTTGGGGGTGGACGAGATCCACTCCTCGCCGCGCACCACATGCGTGATGCCCATCAGGTGGTCGTCGACCACCACCGCCAGGTGGTAGGTGGGGAAGCCGTCAGCCTTGAGGATCACCTGGTCATCGGGGAACGGGGCGTTCACTGTGCCCCTGATGACGTCGTCAAAGGAGGTCGGCGCGTCGGGCGGGACGAGCATCCGCACCACGGGTTGCTCCGAGAAGCCGGGCAGCGCCGCCCGCTCCTCACGGGTCTTGCCGAGACAGAGCCGGTCGTAGCCGGTGGTCGCCTTCTCCTTGGCCTGCTGGTCGCGCATCTCCGACAACCGCTGGGCGGTGCACCAGCAGTAGTAGGCGTGGCCGTCGGCGACCAGCCGGTCGACGAACGGACGGTAGGTGTCCAGGCGCTCCGACTGCCGGTACGGGGCGTACGGCCCGCCGACGTCGGGGCCCTCGTCCCACGTCAGGCCGCGCCAGTGCAGGGTCTCGAAGATCTGACGCTCGGAGTCGGCCACATAGCGCGCCCGGTCGGTGTCCTCGATCCGCAGCACGAAGGCCCCGCCCGTCTTGCGGGCGTAGGCGAGGTTGAACAGCGACATGTAGGCGGTACCGACGTGCGGGTCACCCGTCGGGGACGGGGCGACGCGCAGTCGGGCCGGCTGGAGCGTGGAGTCTGTCATGGCCCGACCAGCCTAGTGCCCAGGCCGGAGGCGCCGAGCCGCGGCGCCGTCCGGAAGAGCTCCCCGACTGCCGCGCGTGGGGGTTGGCGAACCCTAGGCTGGGGCCATGACCGACACCGACCACGTCGACGACGAGCACCTCGGCCCCGTCGAGATCGTCGCCTTCGAGCTGTCGGGTCCGGCCGGCATGGCACCGTGGAACACGCTGCGCACCGCTGTCGACCGCGGGCTGGTCCGGATCCTCGACCTCGAGTTCCTGCACCGCACCGGCGAGGACGAGGCCGAGGTGCTGGACGCCGACAGCCTGCCCCGGGACCTCGGCCTGGACCTGCGGGCCTTCGAGGGCTCCTCCAGCGGCCTGCTCGACCCCGAGGATGTCGTCCACCTGCTGGAGGACGTCGGGGTCGGGACCACGATCGCGGTCCTGCTGGTCGAGCACCTGTCGCTGCTGCCGGTGATCCGCGCGTTCGAGGCGCACGGCTCGCGCCTGGTGGTGGCCGGGCCGGTGAACCCCGACGACCTGGCCGAGATCATCGGCAGCGCGGTGCCGCTCGAGAGCGTGGCTGCGGACCGGCGCGCGCCCGTGCTGGTGGCGGGCGAGGCGCTGATCGACATCGTCGTGCCGCTGGACGGCGAGCCGGTCGAGCACGTCGGCGGCAGCCCCGCCAATGTCGCGGTCGGGCTGGCTCGGCTGGGGCACACCACCCGGCTGGCCACCCACATCGGTCCGGACGCCCGCGGGCGGAGGATCGCCGACCTGGTGGCCGCCGAAGGGATCGAACTGACCCCCGGCAGCGCCGCGGCGCAGCGGACGCCGACCGCGGCCGCCCGGCTGGACGCCACCGGCGGCGCCCGTTACGAGTTCGACATCGCCTGGGAGCTCGACCCCGGGCTACCGGCAGCCGACGCCGGTCACCTCCACACCGGCTCGATCGCCGCGACGCTGGAGCCGGGCGGCCGTGCCGTCCTCGAACTCGCCCGGCAGCTCCGGGCGAGGGCGACCGTCTCCTACGACCCCAACGCCCGGCCGTCGTTGATGGGCGATCCGGACGCGGTTCGTGACCGGGTGGAGGCGCTGGTGGCGGTCAGCGACGTCGTGAAGGCGTCCGACGAGGACATCGCCTGGCTGTACCCCGGGCAGGACGCGCTGGAGGTGCTGCGGGCCTGGGCGGCGCTCGGGCCACGGGTGTGCGCGCTGACCCGTGGCGGGAAGGACGCCCTCATCCTGGTCGGCGGTGCGGTGCACGAGGTGGCGGTTCCCGCCGCGGCGGTGGTTGACACCGTCGGGGCGGGTGACTCCTTCATGGCCGGCCTGCTCTCCGGCCTGCTGGACGCCGGTCTGCTCGGTTCTGCCGTCGCTCGCGACCGCCTGTCCGCGGCGGGCTGGGACCAGGTCGCCCCCGCCGTCGACCGCGCCATCGCCTGCGCCGCCATCACCGTCTCCCGCGCCGGCGCGAACCCGCCCAAGCGAAGCGAGCTTTAGACGCCATGGGGACGGTTCCTCCGAAGGCACCCAGTCAAGCGATGGCAGCCACTGAGGAACCGTCCCCAGTGTCAGCGCCGCGCCCTGAATAGGGACGGTTCCTCCGAAGGCACCCAGTCAAGCGATGGCACCGACTGAGGAACCGTCCCCAGTGTCAGCGCTCAACCCAAACCGGCATACCGTCCCCTGTGGTGCAACAGGGGCGCCGTCTCCTCGGCCACTGTGACGTGCTCGACCTGGCAGGTCAGCAGCAGCGACCAGCCCACCTCGACCGTCGACTCCACGCGCAGTCCCGCCCAGCTGCGCTCCCCGGCGGGCACCGGGCCCCACGCGGTATCGACGAACCCGGCCTGGGCGAATCGTCCCCCGGGGGCGGGCGCCCGGCCCGCGAAGATGTCGGCCAGGTAGTGCTCGTCGCGGCGCAGCACGGTGACGGCGACCGTGCCGGTGCGGGCCACCACCTCGACCAGGTCCGACAGCGGGTCGAGGAGTCCCAGCACGCGCGCTGGCGTCCCTCCGGCCACGATCAGCGAGGAGACCGTCAGTCCTGCGCGGGACGGGGCCTGTCCTGTGGTCCACAAGGTGACGCCGACGGCCAGCCTGCCGCGCAACTGCCGGACGGCGTCCCGGGCAGCGGCCGGGTCGTCGAAGGGGTGCTCCCGGTGGATCGTCACTGGCGCCTCCAGATCGTCAGGCCGAGAATAGGCCGCCGCGCCGCGCCGGCGTCCAGCAGACTCCCCGGCTGAGACCGCTGGGCAGCCCCAAAACAGCAGAACGCCCGCCCCCCCCACGTGGG
>JAEYNS010000041.1 GCA_023412435.1 Actinomycetes bacterium
TACTGCCGAGGATCACCACGCTTCGCACGCCGCCAGTGTAGGCCCGGTGTCCCACCCGGCCCGACCTGGACACCTTCCGCCGAGGACGGCCCAACTGTCCCAGTCAGTGGGGCGCCCGGCGCCCCACCCCGCCTGGCTGTACATCTTCGGCCGAGGACGGCCACAACTGTCCAGTCAGGGGGTCGGACAGCGCGGGCAGCTGTGGAACGGGGACGTCATACCGCGCGCCGCGAGGACCGTCCACACCTGCCTGGCCACCGCGCACGGCCTCCCGCGGACATCCGCGCTTCCGTAGCGCAGGGTCAGCAGCCCGGCACCAGCGTGCCGGTTGTCACGCTCGAGGTCCCGGAAGGCCGCGCGGGCGTCGAGGTGGCCGCGGCGGCCGTCCAGTTCCACGAGGACACCGAACCCGTCGTAACTGGCATCGCTGCGGCTGCCGGTGCTCAGGGTGGCCTGCCGCCGGGCGGCGGGCAGGCGGTGCGCGCGCTCGACATCGCGTCGATAGGCCCACTCCAGCGTGCTCTCCACGCCGACGAGGTCGCTCAGGATGGCTTCGAGGAGCCGGCGACCGGGCTCACGTTCCCTGGCCCCGAGTCGTTCGAGGAGACGGCCCGGCGTGCTGAGCCGCAGGCGCAACGAGTCGCTCAGAAGCGCCACGATCCCTTCGGCGGACAGCCCGCGGCACACGTCGAGCAGGGCATCCTCGGCGTCAACCCGGCGGGGAAGGCCACGCGCTCTGTCGAGCCTGGCAAGACCGTCCCGGCGGATCCTGGCCGACGTTGCCGGACGCGGGCGCCGGTCGTGAGGTACCCAGACCACAACCTGCGTCGTGTCCACCGGGAGTCCGAGCAAGTGCAGCGCGCCCCAGTCGCCGATCGCGCACGGGTCGCCCGCCAGCAACGCAGCAGCCCACAGGCGACGGTCGTAGGAGTCCTGACCGGGACGCAAATCGAACAGCCCGCGCGCAGGGATCTCCCAGTGTCCTTGGGCCACGAGCCGGGAGAGAGCCTTGTGGGGAAGCCCGTGTCGTTCGGCCTGGGCGGCGGTGAGGAAGCCCTCCTGGGCGGCGGCCAGCGTCCGAAGCGCCGGGTCGGGGTCGTGTCGTCGATGCATGCCTAGTTTCTTGTTCGCCAGCACCCTGTTGGACCACCCAATCGCGTCAGCTGTGGACAACGGTGCCGTCGTCCACAGGGGCTTGACCGGACACTTGTCGCCGTCGTCGGCCACAACTGTCCAGTCAGGGGGCGCGGCGGCGGCCCACCGCGCCTGGGTGGGCACTTTCCGCCGAGAACGGCCACAACTGTCCAGTCAGTGGGGCGACGGAGGGCCGCAGCGCGTCGGAGCGCAATCACCGGCTCCCACCGGCTGGCGCCTCCGGGCTGTTCTAGGCTGCGGACATGTCAGAACTGACCGACTACCTGGCGGACCTCCCCGAGCCGCAGCGCAGCGTGATCGGGCGGGTCTACGACCGGGCCCGCTCGCTGGTCCCCGACGCCGAGGACGGCATCGGTTACGGCATGCCGGCGCTGCGCTACCGCGGCAAGGCCCTGCTGTCGGTGATGAAGGCCCGCGACCACATCGGGCTGTATCCGTTCAGCCCTGCCGCCATCGACGTCGTCAGGGACGACCTCGCCGGCTTCTCACTCGCCAAGGGCACGGTGCGGTTCACCGCTGAGCGTCCGCTCCCCGAGCCGCTTCTCGACGCGATCATCCTCGCCCGCAAGGCAGAGATCGACGGGTGAACACCGTCGAGATCGAGTCGCTGGCGGCGCTGGAGACGAGGTTGGCCTCCGGCTCCGGGCTGTCCGGCGCGTACGTCCAGTCCCTCGACCTGACCGGACGGGCCAGGGAGCTGCTGGCCGCGGGCGTGAAGGGCACCGTCTTCCTCGGCTGCCTGTTCAACCCGGACGAGGACCACCTGCTGGTGGCGGCCGGCGCCCTGGTCTTCCCCCGGCTGCCCGACCTGCCGTTCAACCCCTACCGGGCGACCGTCTACCGTCCCGACGAGCTGTACGCCGGGCTGGAGGACGGCTACCCGGCAACCTTCGACGCCGCCGTCTACCGGTGGTGGGGGCGGGCACGTCGCGAGCGCGACCTGGCCGCGGAGCTGGCCATGACCCTGCACGACCATTCCGTGGTCGACGCGCTGGAGGAGCTCGACCTGCACGCCCCGGTGGGGGTGATGGGCGGCCATCGGCTGGTCCGTGGCAGCCGGGACTACGCCGAGTCGGCCCGGCTGGGACGGGAGCTGGCCGCCCGCGGCCACACCGTGCTGACCGGCGGCGGACCCGGCGCGATGGAGGCAGCCGCGCTCGGCGCCGCCCTGGTCGGTCCCGATGACGAGCTGGAGCAGGCGCTGGCCGCGCTGGCTGTCCACCCAGGCTTCGACACCGACACCGACGCCTGGGCGCAGGCGGCCTTCGGGGTCCGCGAGCGGCACCAGCTCGACGGGCCGACGGTCGGCATCCCTACCTGGTTGTACGGCCATGAGCCCTCGAACGTCTTCTCCGGCGGAGTGGCCAAGCTGTTCTCCAACGCGATCCGCGAGGACGTCCTGCTGCGGCTGTCGGTCGGCGGCCTGGTCTGCCTGCCAGGCGCCGCGGGCACCGTCCAGGAGATCTTCCAGGCGCTCACCCCGCGCTACTACGCCTCCGACGAGCCGATCCCGCCGCTCATCCTGCTCGGCGTCGAGCACTGGACACAGGTGCTGCCCGCCTGGCCGCTGGTCGAGGCGCTGGCCGCCGGACGGGCGCTCGCCGACCGGGTGCACCTGTGCCGCAGCATCGACGAGGTGCTCGCGCTGCTGGGCTGAGCCGGGATCAGGACGGCAGCGAGGCCAGCGCCAGGAGCTTCTGGACGGTGTTCCAGTTCCGCGAGGTGTGGTGGCTGCCCAGCCGGCGGTGCAGGGTGCGGGCGTCGTAGGTGGTGCCCGACAGCTTGTGCGGAGCGAACAGGTAGAGCTCTCTACCGTGGGCGCGCAGCTGGTCGCCGCCCTGGTCGATGTCGTCCAGCACGCCGGGCACCGCGGCGAGCAGGAACTCCACGTGCAGGGTGGTGGGTTCCGCCGCAGCGTCCGGGAACGGGTTGTCGGCGACCACTGCCCTCAGCTCGTCCGTCGTCCGGAGCAGGACGGGGACCGGCTTCCCGACGCTGGCCGAGATGCGCCCCTCGAGATCGGCCCGGAGCTTCTCCTCGGCGGTCGCCGGATGGCGGAAGACGACATTGCCGCTGTTGGCCACGGTGACGGGATCGCTGCCCCCGGCCTCGGCCACGATGCGGCGCAGGTCGGCCATGGCGATGCGGCGGTGCGGCCCGACGTTGATCCCCTGCAGCAGGCCGATCCAGACCCTCATGCCGCCTCCCGGTCGTCGGTGCTCAGGCCCCGGCGCTGTCGACGGCGGCGAGCTGGCCACAGGCGCCGTCGATCTCGCGTCCGCGGGTGTCGCGGACCGTGACCTGCACTCCCCTGGCCCGCAGCCGTCGGACGAACTCGTCCTCGTCGGCGCGGCGGGAGGCCGTCCACTTCGAGCCGGGGGTCGGGTTCAGCGGGATCAGGTTGACGTGCACCCAGCCGTGCCCGTCGCGGCGCAGCACGTCGGCGAGGGCGTCGGCGCGCCAGGCGTGGTCGTTGATGTCGCGGATCAACGCGTACTCGATCGAGACCCGCCTGCCGGTCGCGGTGAAGTAGGAGTGCGCGGCGTCCACCACCTCGGCGACCTTCCAGCGGGTGTTGATCGGGCAGAGCTCGTCGCGCAGGTCGTCGTCGGGGGCATGCAGGCTCACCGCGAGGGTCACCGGCAGCCCTTCACCGGCGAGCTGGCGGATCCGCGGGACCAGCCCGACCGTCGAGACGGTGACCCCGCGGGCGGAGATGCCCAGCCCGTCGGGGCCGGGGGCCGTGATGGCCCGAACGCTCGCCATGACGGCCTTGTAGTTGGCCATCGGTTCGCCCATCCCCATGAACACGATGTTGTTGACCCGGCCCGGGCCACCCGGAATGGCGCCGTCGCGCAGCCGGCGCGCGGCGTCGATGACCTGCAGCAGGATCTCGGCGGCGGAGAGATTGCGCTGCAGCCCGCCCTGGCCGGTGGCGCAGAACGGGCAGGCCATCCCGCAGCCCGCCTGGGACGAGATGCAGACGGTGGCACGCTCGCGTCCCCGTCCGCTTGCCCGCAGTCCCGGGACCCCGTAGCGCATCAGGACGGACTCGACCAGCGAGCCGTCGAAGAGCCGCCACAACGTCTTCACCGTCGTGCCGCTGTCGGCCTGCTGGTCGCGAACCCTGGTCAGCAGCGGCGGGACGAACTCCCGGGCCAGGACCTCGCGATGGGGGCGCGAGATGTCGGTCCACTCCTGCGGATCGGTGCTGAGGTGCTCGAACAGGTGCCGGTCGAGCTGGTCGCGGCGGAACCTCGGCATCTGCCGTTCAGCGACCGCAGCGGCGCGCTCGTCGGGGGCGAGGTCGATCCAGTGCCGCGGGGGCTTGCCCCGCCGCGGTGCCGCCATCACCAGCGGGACGGTCCGTCCAGCCTCAGCCTTCGCCACCAGCTCGGCGTAGGCCGCCTGCTCCTGGGGGGTCAGCCCTTCGGTCATGCCGGCGCCACCGTGAACAGCAGCCAGGCCGCGGGCGCCGCGACCAGGAAGGAATCGAGCCGGTCCATGACCCCGCCGTGGCCGGGCAGGAACGAGGACATGTCCTTGATCCCGACATCGCGCTTCACGAGGGACTCGATCAGGTCGCCCGCGGTGCCGAACAGGACGCAGGTGAGGCCCAGCGCCAGCCCGAACCACCACGGCATGCCGAGCACGAAGACCGCGGTGAGGGAACCGATGACAGCGGCCGTGACGGCGGAGCCGGCCATGCCCTCCCAGGTCTTCTTCGGGCTGATGTTGGGTGCCATCGGGTGCCTGCCGAGGGTGGCGCCGATCGCGTAGCCGCCGGTGTCGCTGGCCGAGACGCACAGCGCGAGGGCTACCACCTTTCCAGTGCCGCCGGGCATGGCGAGGATCAGCGCGATGAACGAGGCGAGCAGTGGGATGTAGCTGATGGTGAACAGGCTTGCGGCCGCGTCCTTGACGTAGCCGTCCGCGCCTGCGGGCATGCGCCAGACCAGGGCGAGCAGGACGGTCACCGCGAGGAAGCCCAGCAGTACCTCGTGCCAGGGGATGTCGGTGACCGGCTCGAAGATCGCAGCGGCGTAGGTTCCGCCGATGATCGCCACCGTGCCCACCACGATCGGCACGATCGCCGAGCGCATCCCGATGTTGAGCAGGGCCTGGTGCAACTCGATGGCACCCATGCAGGTCATCACGACCAGCAGCAGGATGAAGCCGGGGTGCCACCACATCAGCGTCACCACGATGACCGCGAGCAGGCCCACGCCGACCCCGATCGCGGCCGGCAGGTCGCGTCCGGTCCGGGAGGAGCGCGGGCGCTCGTCCTCGCGTGCCTGCTCCTGAGGCGTCGAGGTCATCAGACCTCCATCAGTTCGGCTTCCTTGGCCTTGAGCAGGTCGTCGACCAGGTCCACGTGCTTCTTGGTCAGCGCATCCAGCTGCTTCTCGGCTCCGCGGGCGTCATCCTCGCCGATCTCCTTGTCCTTGACCAGGCGGGTGACGGCGTCGATCGCGTGGCGACGGGTGTTGCGGACCGCGACCCTCGCCTCTTCCGCCTTGTGGCGGGCGAGCTTGATGTACTCCTTGCGGCGTTCCTCGGTCAGCTGCGGCAGCACCAGACGCACCACATTGCCGTCGTTGGCCGGGTTCACGCCGAGGTCGGAGTCACGGATCGCCTTCTCGATGCCCGCCATTGCGTTGCGGTCGAACGGGCTGATCAGCACGGTGCGGGCCTCGGGCACCTGGAAGGTCGCCAGCTGCTGCAGCGGCGTCGGCGTGCCGTAGTAGTCGACGAGGATCCTGGCGAACATCGCGGGGTGGGCGCGTCCGGTCCGGATCGTCGCGAAGTCCTCACCGGCGTGGCTGACGGCGCCGTCCATCCGGTGCTCGGCGTCCTTGATGATGTCGGCGATCACTGGCCGGACTCCCTTCTTGCTGGCTCTTGGCACGCCCTAGGCGTGCAGGGTCGTACCGATCTTCTCACCCGCGACCACCCGCGCGATGTTTCCGTCGACACCGAGGTCGAAGAACACCATCGGCAGGTTGTGCTCACGGGCCAGGCTGATCGCCGTCGCGTCGGCGACCTTCAGGTCGCGGGAGAGGAACTCGTCGTAGGTGAGGTGGTCGAACTTCACCGCGTCGGGATTCGTGCGCGGGTCGGAGTCGTAGACGCCGTCGGTGCCCTGCTTGGCCATCAGTAGCACGTCCGCGTCGATCTCGAGGGCGCGTTGCGCCGCGACAGTGTCGGTGGAGAAGAACGGCATCCCCGACCCGGCTCCGAAGATCACCACCCGCCCCTTCTCGAGGTGGCGGATCGCGCGCAGCGGGATGTACGGCTCGGCCACCTGACCCATCGCGATCGCGGTCTGGACACGGGTCTGCACCCCGGCCTTCTCGCAGAAGTCCTGCAGCGCGAGGCAGTTCATCACCGTGCCGAGCATGCCCATGTAGTCGGCACGGGCGCGGTCGATGCCGCGGGTCTGCAACTCCGCGCCCCGGAAGAAGTTGCCGCCACCGACCACGATGGCGACCTCGACCCCGCCCGTCACCACCCCGGCGATCTGCTCGGCGAGGTTGTGGATGACGTCGGGATCGACCCCGAGCGAGCCGCCCCCGAACGCCTCACCCGACAACTTCAACAGGACACGGCGATAGGGACTGGGCACGCGGGCTCCTTCTTCTGGGACGCGGAGGACGGGTCAGGCGCCGGCGGCGAAGCGGACGAACCGCTTGACCGTGACCCCATTCTTGTCCAGCAGCTGGCCGACCGACAGCTTGTCGTCGGAGACGGACGGCTGGTCGAGCAGGACGACCTCCTTGTAGAAGCCGCTCAGCCTGCCCTCGACGATGCGCGGGATGATGGCCTCCGGCTTGCCCTCCTCGCGAGCGGTCAGCTCGGCGATGTGGCGCTCCTTCTCCAGGACGTCGGCGGGCACCTCGTCGCGGGTCACCCACTGCGGCGACATCGCGGCGATCTGGTGGGCGATACCGCGGATGAAGGCAGCCTCGGGCGCGCCGGCGTACTCGATCATGACCCCGACCTGCGGGGGCAGGTCCTGGGACCGCTTGTGCAGGTAGATGTCGACCGGGGCGGTGAAGGTGGCGGAGTTGGCCAGTTCGAGCTTCTCGCCGATCCTCGCGGAGAGCTCGGCGACCGCCTCGGCGACCGTCTTGCCGGAGGGCAGGGTGACCGCGTTGGCGGCCTCGACGCCATCGGCGCCGGCCGCGTCCACGGCCTTCGCGATGCTCTCGGCCAGCTCCATGAACTCGGCGTTCTTCGCCACGAAGTCGGTCTCGGCGCCGAGCTGGATCACGGTGGTGCCGGAGGTGGCCACCAGGCCGTTGCTCGCCTCGCGGTCCGACCGCTTCGCCATCTTCGCCTGACCGCTCACCCGCAGGATCTCGGTCGCGGCCTCGAAGTCGCCGTCAGCCTCGGACAGCGCCTTCTTGGCGTCCATCATCCCGGCCCCGGTGAGGTCGCGGAGCTTCTTCACGTCAGCAGCGGTAATCGTTGCCATGTCTGTTTCGTCGTCCTCTGGATCAGTGGGTGGGTGAGTTACTTGGCGTCGGTGCTGTCGGCCTCGGGGGCGTCCGCCTCAGCGGCGACCTCGGCCTCGACGACCGGCTCGGCCTCGGCCACCGGCTCAGCCTCGGCAGCCGCCTCAGTGACCGGCTCGGCCTCAGCCACCGGCTCGGCCTCAGCCACCGGCTCGGCCTCGCCAGCGGCCTCGGCCTCGACCGGGGTCTCCTGAGCCTGGGCGGCCGGAGCGGGGACCTCGGCCTGGGCACCGAGCAGCTCACGCTCCCAGTCGGGCATGGGCTCGACCTCGTCACCGCTGATCGCGGCGGCGGAGCGGGACAGCAGGCCCTCGGCGACGGCGTCGGCGATGACGCGGGTGAGCAACGCGACCGAGCGGATCGCGTCGTCATTGCCGGGGATCGCGTAGTCGACCTCGTCGGGGGCGCAGTTGGTGTCGAGGATGCCGATGATCGGGATCCGGAGCTTGCGCGCCTCGTCGATCGCCAGGTGCTCCTTCTTGGTGTCCACCACCCAGATCGCCTGCGGCAGCTTCGCCATGTCGCGGATGCCGCCGAGGGTCTTGGCCAGCTTCTCCTTCTTGCGCTTCTGCTGCAGGAGCTCCTTCTTGGTGAGGCCGGAGGCGGCGACATCGTCGAAGTTGATGCCCTCGAGCTCCTTCATCTTGCCGATCCGCTTCGAGATCGTGCCGAAGTTGGTGAGCATGCCGCCCAGCCAGCGCTGGTTGACGTAGGGCATGCCGACCCGGGTGGCCTGCTCGGCGATGGCCTCCTGGGCCTGCTTCTTGGTGCCGATGAAAAGGACCTGTCCACCGCGGGAAACGGTCTCCTTGACGAAGGCGTAGGCCTGATCGATGTAGGTCAGCGACTGCTGCAGGTCGATGATGTAGATGCCGTTGCGCTCGGCGAAGATGAACTTCTTCATCTTGGGATTCCACCGGCGGGTCTGGTGCCCGAAGTGGACGCCGCTGTCGAGCAGTTGGCGCGTGGTGACGACGGCCATGGCCGTTCCTTTCTCAGCGGGCGGCGTCGCCGTCCCGCTTTGGGTTGCCGGGGTCGAGCCTTTCGACCCCCCTGATGCAGTCGCCTACTGACCACCCTGGAGTGGGACCTCGGGGTTCGGCCCGTCTCGCGACGGACAGACTGCATGCGAAGTCGCCCCGGATCCGCCGGGACGCTGCAGCGATTCTACGCGTCGGCCGGCGACGGCGCCAACCGGGCCCGGAGGCAGTATCCACAGCACCGGTGCGTCGTCCACAGCTCCCGGAATCGGATGGCACAACGGCGCGCCGCAGCCAAGACTCCCGGCGTGACAGCACAGCGCCTGACCGTGTTCCTCCTTGTCGTCCTGGCCGGCTGGCTCGTGCCTGCGGCTTCGGCGGCGGCCGTCGGGGTGTTTCCCGTGGACGGCCCTGTGGTGCGCGGCTTCGACCCGCCACGGCGGCCGTGGCTGGCCGGGCACAGGGGGGTGGACCTGCGCGCCGGCCCCGGCACGCCGGTCAGGGCCGCCGCCGCGGGACGGGTTGGGT
>JAEYNS010000131.1 GCA_023412435.1 Actinomycetes bacterium
TCACGATGTCGAGGTCGGTGGACTCCCGGGCCAGCCAGCCGATCGCCTCGTCCGCAGCGTCCAGCACCATGTCCTGCATCAGCAGGTCCTCGATGGAGTAGCCGGTCAGGCACAGCTCGGGGAAGACCGCCAGCACGGCCCCCTCGCCGGCCACCTCGCGGGCCTGGGCGAGCACCGCCTCGGCATTGCGCCGGGGCTGCACCATCGTGATCGGCAGCGTGCACGCGGCCACCCGCGCGAAGCCATGCTGGTACAGGTTGAAGAAGTCCATGGATCCTCTCCTCGGAGCCGTCGTCCCCAGCATCCCACGCGAGGTCGGCGGCGGGCCCGCGTCCGTGGCCGGGAGGCTACAGGTCCTTGCGGGTGTAGATCCGGGTCGAGACGACCACCGATGCAGCGAGGCCGGCCGCTGCCGCAGCCACGCCGATCCAGGCCGCTGCCACGACTGACGCGTCCGGGATCGTGAGCGCGGAGGCGCCGAGGCTCGACAGCACGACGAGGCCGACCACGACGCAGCCGCTGATCAGGGTGACCGGCCGGGCCCGGCTGTAGCCGAGCCGGAAGAAGAACGGGAACTGGACCGCGACCAGCACGGCCGCGACCGCGAGCGAGATGAGAAGGACCGCCACGCTGCCGGTCGCGGACCAGGGCTGCTCACGGGCGGCGCTCCACGCGGCGTCGATCCCGAAGCCCGCCAGTCCCGACGCGACCACGACCAGGCCGGTCAGCAGGTACCGTGCGGCCACCACCAGGCGCCGCGAACCGGGGAGACTGGCGAGCAGGGTCTCCAGCCGTGAGGTCTCGACGATGTTGAACCCGTAGGAGCCGGTGACGGCCGCCATCACCGTCATCACAGGAATGACGGAGTTCTGGATCAGACCGAACACCAGGCCGAAGACCGGGATGAGGACGAACTGGCGCGCGTAGGGCCGCAGCACCCAGGCCTCCAGGGCCAGGTGGCGGGACAATTGCTTCATCGGGGTGACTTTCGGGACAGGTGGAGGACGATCTGGTCGAGGCTGGCGGGGGAGACCACGGCCTGTGGACCGAAGGCGAGCAGCTGGTCGGTCTCGGCGAGGCAGGTGTAGCCGGTCGGGGCCTCGCGCAAGCCCAGCGCCAGCGGGCGGGCGTCGGCGGGCAGGTCGCCACCCTGCACCAGCGCGTACCGGGCGAGCAGGTCGTCGCGGGGTTCGGCGTGCAGGATGCGCCCGCCGTCGATGACGACGATGAGGTCGGCGACCCGCTCCAGGTCGGTGGTGATGTGGGTGGAGAACAGGACGGCATTGCGCTCGTCGAGCATGTAGTCCTGGAGCAACTCGAGCAGGTCGTCACGGGCGACCGGGTCCAGCCCCGAGGTTGGCTCGTCCATGATCAGCAGCCGGGTGTCGTGGGAGAGGGCGAGGGCGATCTGCAGTTTCATCCCCATCCCGCGGGAGAGGTTCTTGACCTTCGCCGTCGCCGGCAGCGCGAACCGCTCGCAGTAGCCGGCGAAGGCCGCGGCGTCCCAGCTGGGGTAGAACCGTCCCAGTGCCGTGGCGGTCTGCGCCACCGTCCAATCGCCGACCAGACTGGGGGAGTCGAGCACCACGCCGACCTGGTCGGAGGGGGCGCCGGCGGGCCGGCCCAGCACCGTGACCTCTCCGGCGTCGGGGTGCAGCATGCCGAGCAGGCACTTGATGGTGGAGGTCTTGCCCGCGCCGTTGGGTCCGACGAACCCGGTGATGTACCCGGCCGGAATGGTCAGATCGATGTCCCGGAGGCTGAACCCGTCCAGCCGCTTGGTCAGGCCGCGGATCTCGGCGGCATTGGTGGTGGTGACGGTGCTGGTCACAGCTGCTCCTGGTGTTCTGGCGGTTCCTGCTCGAGCGCGGCGTCGAGCATCGCGTGCAGGTCGGCGCCCGTGATGCCCGCACCGGCAGCGCTCGCGACGGCGGACGCGAGGCTGCGCTCGATCTCCACGAGCGCCTGTTCGCGGACCAGTTCGGCGTTCACCGCCCTGACGAACACCCCCTTGCCCTGGACGCTGGTCACGAAGCCGTCCCGGACCAGGTCGTTGTAGGCGCGGGTGGTGGTGATGACGCTCACCCTCAGGTCGCGGGCGAGTTGCCGGATCGAGGGCAGGGGATCGCCCGCCGTCACATCTCCTGCGAGGATCGCCTGCTTCACCTGCTGGCTGATCTGCTCATAGATCGGCAGCGCTGAGGCGTTGGAGACGATGAGCCGCATGACTGTCCTTACTGTTCATATGCAGTATAGACACCTGGTGGGCGCCGGCAAATCGGCGGTCAGGCACGCTGCGGCGGGCCGGGGAATGTCGCGAACTAGCGACCGGAACGTAACATCGTCGAAAACCGGCGTCGGCACGATGAAGGAGTGCAGGAGGATGTGGAGGTGACCGAGGGCGAGATCGGTCGGCTGCACGTGTCTCCTGCCGAGGAGCCGGTTGCGATGCTGCTGCTGGGCCACGGCGCCCGCGGCGGCATCGAGTCGGTGGAACTGGCTGCCCTGGCTGAGCGCCTGCCTGCGCGGGGGATCACGGTGGCCAGGTACGAGCAGCCCTGGAAAGTGGCCGGACGCCCGCTCGCCGGCCCCGCCGTCTCGCTCGACCGGGTGTGGCGGACGGCGCTCTCGCAGGTCAAGGCATTGGAGCCGGGCCTCCCGC
>JAEYNS010000186.1 GCA_023412435.1 Actinomycetes bacterium
CTCTGTACGAGATCACCCGCTCGCGCGGCTGACCTCTTCTCGAGACCGGGCAGGCCCGGTCGATACGACGAGATCACCCGCTCGCGCGGCTGACCTCTTCTCGAGACCGGGCAGGCCCGGTCGATACGACGAGATCACCCGCTCGCGCGGCTGACTCCACCAACTTCTGCCAGATATCGGCCCCGGCCGACCACACTGTCGGCCAGCCGGTCCTGGTGACCGAAGTTGGCGGAGCCGACCTCAGGCTGCGGTCTGGTTGATCCGGACGAGGTTGCCGGACGGGTCCCGGACGGCTCCGTCCCTGACCCCCCAGGGCTGGTCGGCGGGCTCCTCGACGACCTCGGCGCCGGTCGCCCTGACCCGCTCGAAGACGGCTTCGAGGTCGGGAGTGCTGAAGTGGACGCCGTTCATCGCACCCTTGGCGAGCAGGCCGGCGACCACGTCCTTGTCCTGGGGGCCGCCGTCGACGTAGTCGGTGAGGACGATGGAGACGTCCGGCTGGCTCGCAGCGCCGACCGTGATCCAGCGGGAACCGTTGTAGGCCACGTCATTGCGCACCTCGAGCCCCAGCGCGTCGCGGTAGAACCCGAGCGCTGCGTCGGGGTCGTGAACCTGGACGAAGCAGGTGGACAGTGAAATGTTCATGCCAGCCACGCTACGCACTGCGCGGCGGCGGCGCTTCTTCGATCCTGCTCGGCGTCCGGGGCGGCCGGGTCGCCACCCGACGGACGCAGGCCGGCAGCGCGTCCAGCCCCCCGTGGTCGCGGGCCCGGTAGGCGGTCGGCGACTCCCCCACCACCTCGGTGAACCGGGCGCTGAACGACCCGAGCGAGGAGAAGCCGACAGCCAGGCAGACCTCGGTGACACTCAGCTGGGTGCGCCGCAGCAGGGCCTGGGCGCGCTCGATCCGGCGGGTCATGAGGTAGGTGTAAGGAGTCTCGCCGTAGGCCGCCCGGAACTGCCGCGCGAAATGGGCCGGCGACATCAGCGCTGCCCGGGCGATCTCGGCCACGTCCAGCCGACGCGCGTACTCCCTGTCCATCAGGTCACGGGCCCGCCTCAGGTGAGCGAGGTTCTCCAGCTCCTCGGGAGTCACGACGCCGAGCATAGGCGCACCCCGCCCGCTGTCCCCGAAACCGATAGAGAACCGGCTGCCGAGGGAAGATCCCCCTCCGACGGCCGAAATCTACCGGTCTGCGGGAAGTGCGGTCAGCCGGCGAACTGCTCCAGGATCGCCGCGTTGAACGCATCGAGGTCGCGCGGGCTGCGGCTGGTGATGAGGTTCCCGTCCACCACCACCTCCTGGTCGACCCACGTGGCACCGGCATTGCGCAGGTCGGTGGCGATCCTCGTGGTCGAGGTCAGCGTCCGCCCAGGAACCACACCTGCCTCGATCAGGATCCACGGCCCGTGGCAGATCGACGCGACGGGCTTGTTCTCCTCGAAGAAGGCCTTCACGAAGGCGATCGCCTGCGCGTTGTTGCGGATCTTGTCGGAGTTCAGCGTTCCGCCGGGCAGCACGAGGGCGTCGTAGTCGGCCGGGTCGGCCTCGTCGAGGGTCAGGTCGACGGTGAAGTCATCGCCGCGGTCCCAGTCGCCGATCAGGGCTGTGATGGTCCCCGGCTCCTCGGAGACCAGGACGGGCTGACCGCCCGCCTCCTCGATCACCCGCCAGGGCTCGGTGAGTTCGGGCTGCTCGACCCCACGCTTGAGGACGAACGCCACCTTCTTGCCGGTCAGGTCTGCCATCTGTCATTCCTCCTTGTCTCGACCCTACCCACTTCCCGGCCTCCTTCACCGAGCGCTCCCCCGTTCGCCCGAGGGCTCCCCCACTGAGGGAGCCTTCGCAGCGTTCGGAAGGGTTCAGCACGATGGGGAGCGTTCGGCGCGAGAGGGCCGCGGAGCCGGGACAGGGGCACGAGGCCCCGTCCGGACGCCGCGCCGGACGGGGCCTCGGATCAGGGCCCTAGCGGGGGTTCACACGCCCAGCCGGGAGCGCCGCACGAGCTCGCCGTCGGTGAAGTTCGCCGACGGGACGTGGCCCGGCAGCGGGACGATCCGGGTGTGGATGGCGTCCACGATCCACTGCGCCTGCGGGAAGAAGAGGTCCTCCAGCTCCGGCGCGGGGGTGATGTGGTTGCGGGCGCCCACCACGACGACCGGGGCGTCCAGGGCGTCGAAGGCGAGGTTCGCGACATCGGCCGCGACGGTCTGCAGGAAGTTCCCGCGGGTCACCGCGTCCGAGGCCAGCACCAGGCGCCCGGTCTTCCTCACCGAGGCCAGCAGGGTCTCGTAGTTGAGCGGGGCGACGAACCGCAGGTCGATCACCTCGGCGCTCATCCCGTACTTCTCCTGCAGGATGTCGGCCGCCTCCAGCGCCCGGTACAGCGTGGCGCCCAGGGTGGCGATCGTGACATCGCTCCCCTCCCGTCGGATCGCCGGCTCGCCTTCGGGGGTCTCGTAGTAGCCCTCCGGCACGCCGCCGGCCTCGAACTGCTCGCCGATGTCGTAGAGCAGCTGCGACTCGAGGAAGATCACCGGGTCGGTGCCTGCCAGCGCGAGGTTGAGCATGCCCTTGGCGTCGGTCGGGGTCGCCGGGAAGTAGACCTTCAGGCCCGGGATGTGGGCCACCAGCGCCGACCAGTCCTGGGAGTGCTGCGCGCCGTACTTGTTGCCCACCGACACCCGGACGGTGAGCGGCATCGTCAGCAGGCCTGCCGACATCGACTGCCACTTGGCGGCCTGGTTGAAGATCTCGTCACCGGCGCGACCGAGGAAGTCGCAGTACATCAGCTCGACGACGGCGCGGCCCCCGGACAGGGCGTAGCCGACACCCGCGCCGACGATCGCGGCCTCCGAAATCGGGGAGTTGAACAGCCGCCGGTACGGTAGCAGCTCGGTCAGGCCGCGGTAGACGGCGAAGGCGCCGCCCCAGTCGCGGTTCTCCTCGCCCCAGGCAGCCATCGTCGGGTCGATGCTGAACCGGTGCGCCATCGCCTCGAACAGGGCGTCGCGGAACTGGAACATCCGCACCTTGGAGACCGGCTTTCCGTCAGCGTCCACCGTGGAGCGGACCTTCTTGGCGATCGCCTGGACGCGCGGGTTCTCGGCCAGCGGGTGGTGCAGTTCGGGCTCGCCCTCGGCCATCGCCTCGACCTGGTTGTTCGACAGCATCGCGCCCTCGACGTAGGTCACGTCGACCCGCGGGCACTCCTGGTCGTTCACCGCCAGCGCCAGCACCTTGGTGAGCCGCTCGGTGATCCGGTCGCGGAGCGCATCCACGTCGGACGAGGCCAGCACGCCCTCGCCGACCAGCAGGTCGGAGAAGCTGGAGATCGAGTCGGCCTGCTCCCAGGCCTCGATCTCGTCGCGGGTGCGGTAGCTGGAGGCATCGGACGGAGAGTGGCCCGAGATCCGGTAGGTGATGGTGTCCATCAGGACGGGGCCCTGCCCGGCCAGCAGGATCTCCTTCTTGCGGCGCACCGCGTCCGCCACGGCCAGCGGGTCGTAGCCGTCGACACGCTCGGCGTGCATCGCCTCGGGGTTCACTCCGGCACCGACCCTGGCCAGGATGTCGTAGCCCATGGTCTCGCCCGAGGTCTGGCCGCCCATGCCGTAGAAGTTGTTGAAGAAGTTGAACATGATCGGCGGGTTGCCGCCGTCCTCGGGCCGCCACAGGGTGCGGAATTGGTCCATCGCCGAGAACATCATGGCCTCCCACACCGGGCCACAGCCCATGGAGGCGTCGCCGATGTTGGCGATCACGATGCCGGGCAGCCGGTTGACCCGCTTGTACAGCGCCGAGCCGGCTGCGATCGGGGCGGAGCCGCCCACGATGGCGTTGTTCGGCCTCGAGCCGAACGGGGTGAAGAAGGCGTGCATCGAGCCGCCCATGCCGCGGTTGAAGCCGACCTTGCGGGCGAAGATTTCGGCCAGGGTGCCGAACAGGATGAAGTTCTCGGTCAGGTCCTCGGCGGACTCGGCGCCGATCTTCTCGGCGTAGCGCAGGGTGTCGCCGTCGAGGAAGGTCGCCATGGTCTGCTGCAGCAGCGCCGGGTCCAGCTTCCGGGCCGCAGAGAAGCTCTTGGCCAGGATCTCGCCGTGGGAGCGGTGGGAGCCGAAGATGTAGTCGTCGGCGTCCAGTTCGGCGGCCTGTCCGACCGCGGCGGCCTCCTGGCCGGCCGAGAGGTGGGCGGGGCCCTTGTGGTTGTACTCGATGCCGTTCCACCCGCCGGTGGTCTTGATCGAGTTGAGCATCATCTCGAACTCACGGATCGCGATCATGTCGTGCAGCATCGCGACCAGGCCCTGGGCGCCGTGGCGCTCGAGCTCGGTGGCGAAGTCGCGGGTGTAGGCGTTGACCGGGATCGGGGGGACGGTGATCGTCCCCGGCTTGCGGACCTCGACCGGATCGACGGTGAGTGACTTGGGCATGTCTTCCTTCTGCTGGTTTCTGGTCTGTGTTCGGTGGAGGCGGGGGTCAGCCCTTGAGGGCCCAGACGGCCTCGCGGATGCCTTCGGACACTGTGGGATGCGGGAAGACGACCTGGCGCAGGTCGTCGATGGTGTACTCCGACTCGAGGACGGCGGCCGCGCCCCAGATGATCTCCGGCGAGTAGGGGCCGACGGCGTGGAGACCGCGCACCACCCGGCTGGCCTTCTCGGCGATGACCTTGACCGCGCCGGGGGCCTTGAGGCCGTTCTCGGCGACGAACCGGCCCGACAGCACCAGCGGGACGGTGGCGGTGACCACCTCGAGCCCCTGGTCCTTCGCCTGGGTCTCGGTCAGCCCGACGCCGGCGGCCTCGGGGATCGAGTAGACAGCCCACGGGATGGTCTCGGTGCGGAGGGTCTGACCGGTGCGGGACGCGTGTTCGGTGTCGAGGATGTGCGCCACGGCGATCTCGGCCATCCGGTACGCGGCGTGGGCCAGCAGGGAGCGTCCGGTGACGTCTCCGACCGCCCAGACGTTGGGCAGGTTGGTGCGCATCGTGTCGTCGACGACGATCCCCTTGGGCGTGTACTCCAGCCCTGCCTCCTTGGCGCCCCAGCCCTCGACCAGTGGACGGCGGCCGACCGCCATCAGGATCACGTCGGCGGCGGTGCGCACCTCGGCACCCTTGGCGTCGGTGTAGACCACCGTCTTGTCCTCGACGGCGCTCACCTTGCAGCCGAGGTGGAAGGTGACCCCCTCGATGCCCTTGCGGAGCTTCGAGGCCAGGTCGGGATCGGCGAACGGCACGATCTCGGGCAGCAGCTCGATCACCTCGACCTCGGCGCCGAAGGCGGCGAACAGCGAGGCGAACTCGACCCCGATCACGCCGCCGCCGATCACCACCAGCCGGGACGGGAACTCCTCAAGAGCCAGCAGGCCGGTGGAGTCGACGACGGCCGGGTTGTCCTTGGCGCCGGGGATGGGCGGCATCACCGGCACCGAGCCGGTGGCGAGGATGACGTGGTCGGCGGTCTTCAGCTCACCGTTGACCTCCACCTTGCCGGGACCGACCAGGGTGCCGTGCGCGTCGGCGACCTCGACGCCGACCCGCTTCTCGGTCATCGCGACGCCGCCGACGAGGGTCTTGACGACCTCGTCCTTCCAGCCCTGGACCTTCGCCCAGTCGAAGGCGACGTTCTCGGCGGTGACGCCGAAC
>JAEYNS010000195.1 GCA_023412435.1 Actinomycetes bacterium
CGATCGGCAGACCGCGCCGACAAGCCCGGCAAGGGCCTGCCCGGCGTGCCGGGCAACGACCCCGCCCGATCGGCAGACCGCGCCGACAAGCCCGGCACGGGCCAGCCCGGAGTACCGGGCAACGACCCCGCCCGATCGGCAGACAGCGCCGACAAGCCCGGCAAGGGCCGCCCCGGTGGTCCCGACAGCGGCGCGACAAGGGACACGGCTGACAAGGCGGACAGGGGCCGGCCGGACACCCCGGGCAACGGGCGCCCGGCCGACCGGGGCGCAGGTCAGGGGTGACCATGGCGCTCGGTTCACGCTTCCCCGAGATCCTCTCCGCCGCAGCCGACGGAGCGGACTGGGCGTGGGGCGAGCTCTATCGTGACCTGGCGCCGGAACTGCTTCGGTTCCTCACCAGCCAGGGCGCCGCGGACCCCGAGGACTGCCTCGGCGAGGTCTTCGTCCAGCTCGTGCGCCAACTGCACAGGTTCTCTGGGGCCGAGCCCGAGTTCCGGGCCTGGGCGTTCCGGATCGCCCGCAGCCGACTGATCGACGCGTGGCGACGGGGCCAGCGTCGTCCGGCGGTACCGACCGCCGACCCGGCCGGTGTCGCCGACCGGTCCCACCCGGTCCCCGGCGCCGACCAACGGGTCCTGCAGCGGGCCGCCGTCGAGGAGATCCTCTCGCTGCTGACCGTCGACCAGCGCGCCGTCCTCATCCTCCGCGTCCTGCACCAGTTCAGCGTCGCCGAGACCGCGACGATCATCGGCAAGCGGGAGGGCGCCGTCCGGGTGCTGCAGCACCGGGCGCTGCACACCCTGCGACGCGGCCTCGCCGAGCGGGAGGCGGGCCGGCCGGTGCGCGCGTCCGGTGCGGCGGCGGACACCCTGCGGCAGGTGCTGCAGCTGGTCCAGGCCAGGGTCTGATCCTGATCGGGTGGGCAGGAACACCCGGTGACCCGGGACGCCGCGGCGGGTAGCTTGGCGCCCATGGCGAGCTCGGAGACCGAGATCGAGGTCGGGCCGCGGACGGTCCGCCTGACCAACCCCGACCGGGTGTACTTCCCCGCGCACGGCTGGACGAAGCTCGACCTCGCCCACTACTACCTCGCTGTCGGGGACGGCATCGTCAGGGCGCTGCGGGAGCGGCCCTGCATGCTGCACCGGTTCCCCCGGGGTCTGGCCGGCGACAAGGTTCACCAGAAGCGGTTGCCGGCCGGGGCGCCGCCGTGGGTGGAGACCGTCCGGCTGACCTTCCCGCGCTACAACCGGACGGCCGACGAGCTGTGCGTCACCGAACTGGGGGCGGTGATCTGGGCGGTGCAGATGTCCACCGTGGAGTTCCACCCCTGGAACTCCCGGCGCGCCGACGTCGAGCGGCCCGACGAATGGCGGATCGACCTGGATCCGATGCCCGGGGCCGGCTTCGAGCGGGTGCGCCGGGTAGCCGCTGTCGCCAAGGGTGTCCTCGACGACCTCGGGATCATCGGCTATCCGAAGACCTCCGGCGGCCACGGGCTGCACATCTACGTCCGGATCGAGCCGGAATGGGGCTTCGGCGAGGTCCGCAGGGCGGCGCTCGCCTTCGCACGCGAGGTCGAGCGGCGCGCCCCCGATGACGTGACGACCACCTGGTGGCGCGACGAGCGCGACCCCCGCCACGTCTTCGTGGACTACAACCAGAACGCTCGCGATCATACGATCGCGAGCGCTTGGTCGGTGCGCGGCGTCCCTGACGGGACGGTGTCGACCCCCTTCGAGTGGGACGAGCTGGACAGCATCGATCCGCGCGAGTTCACCCTCGTCACCGTCCCGGCACGGTTCGCCGAGCGCGGCGACCCGCACGCCGCCATCGACGACGTGGCGCACCGGCTCGACCAACTCCTGGAGTGGGCCGACCGGGACGGCCTGCCCGAGTAGCAGCGTGCGACCCCGCCATCCCGGGCGGAGGACGACTTGTGCGATACCTGCACGGGAGCGGACGGCCAGGTCTAGCGTGGGAGCGAAGTACGTGATCGCTGCCCCGCCGCGCCGTCCGCGAGCTCGGCGGACAGCGGCTGGTCGGCCTGGTGGACGCCCCGGAGCGCCGCGACTTCGAGCGGGTGCTGGCGACGGTCTTCGTCTGCGACCCTGATCTGGAGTCGGAGTTCGTCCGCGCGCTGGGCATCGACGGCGTCGAGGCGGTGATCGCCGGCCAGGGTGAGCTGGAGTCGTTCCGCCGGCTGCAGCACCAGCCCTACCAGCGGGGGCGCACCCCGCAGCAGCAACTCGCCCGGTTCTTCGGGGGACGCAGCGGGAACAAGCAGCGGTACGCCCGGCTGCTGGCCGAGGCGGTGCCGCTGGACCGCGTCCCGCCACCGCTCGCCGGGCTGCTGGCGACCCTGGAGCGCAGCGGCTCCGGCTAACCCGCCGCCGCGAACGCCGCTCGTAGCCCGGGCCAGTCGCGCTGCTGGACGAAGACCGGGATCCGGTCCCGCCGCGGCACCGCGGCATGCACCAGACCCGCCGGCTGCGGCAGGCCCGTCCAGGCGTCCACCCACTCCCCCGCCGGCAGGTACACCGGCCAGTGGGTGGCGCCGGGTTCCACGACCGGCGCGACCAGGACGGCGTCGCCCAGCGTCCACTGCAGCGGGTGGTCCCAGACCGCCGGGTCGGCGGGGTGGTCGAAGAAGAGCGGACGCATCAGCGGACGGCTGGCGGCAAGGGTGTGGCGGGCCTGCGCGACGAGGTAGGGCAGCAGCCGCTCCCGCAGCTTCACCAGCTCACGCACCTCGGCGATCACCGCCGGGTCGCCGGTGGCGTCGGCGATGTTCCACGGGGTCCGGTCCCGCAGCGGCCGGCGGTGGTGGTTGAACTCGGAGTGGTACTGCATGATCGGGACGAACACGCTGGCCGCCATCGCGCGCAGGTACAGCTCGGCGTCCGGCAGCGGGCCGGAGAAGCCTGCGATGTCCCACCCCCAGTACACGATGCCGCTGGCAGCCGCCGACAGCCCCGCGTACAGCGACCACCGGAACGCGTCCCAGGTCGAGTTCTCGTCGCCGGCCCAGAAGGCGCCGTGGGCCTGCGAGCCGGTGAAGCCGGCCCTGCTGAAGGTGACCGGTGGCTTGCCCGCCGACTCCAGCAGCCGTCCGTACGCGGCGGCATACGCCACCGGGAACCGGTTGTTGCCCTCATCGCCCCGGCTGCCGTCCAGGTAGCGCAGATCGGCACCCCAGGCGTGCTCGCCGCCATCGGTCTTGAACCCGTCGATGCCCACCTCCTCGACCAGGTAGCGGCGCTTCTCGGTCCACCAGCGGGCGGCGCGCTCATCGGTCAGGTCGGGCATCAGGGCGAGCGGGAACCACCAGCCCCGGTTGCGATAGGGGCGCAACGAGCCGTCGGGCGCCTCCTCACGGACCAGCAGGCCCTCCCGGATCGCCGCCTTCGCGTCCGCGGCTACCTGGCCGCGGGGGTGGGGCCGCAGCTTGATCAGCGGGATCTGCCACAGGTGCAGGCGGATCTCCTG
>JAEYNS010000218.1 GCA_023412435.1 Actinomycetes bacterium
TCGGTGACCCCGAGCAGCCGGTAGGCGGCCTTCATCCTCGCCATGTCGCCGGCGATCACGTCGACCGCGTCGTCGACGGCCCGCTGGGCTGCCCGGAGACGCTCGGCGTCGCCGGCGTCGGCCGCGGCGGCCAGCTCGCGGAAGGGCTTGGGCCGCCCCGAGCTGATCCCCGACACCACCCCCTGCGCGCCGCTGTCGGCGGCCAGTGCCAGCTCTCGGTCGGCGCCGGTGTACAGCAGGAAGTCCGCGCCGACGGCCGCCCGGTAGGCGGCCACCTGCGCCAGCGGCTCGCCGCTGATCTTCGCCCCGACGACGCCGGGGATGCCGGCCAGCCGGGCCATCAGTTCTGCGCTCACCGGGTTGCCGGTGCGCTGCTGGAAGACGTAGATGAAGATGTCCAGCCCCGCAGCGGCCTCGGCCACCTCGGTGAAGTACTGCACGAGCCCGTCGTCGCTGGCCGGCAGGTAGTACGGGGTCAGCACGGCGATCTCGCGCAGCCCGGCCGCCTTCGCCTGCGCCGCCAGGCGCCGGGCCTGGTAGGCGCTGGCCGCGCCGACGTGAGCGATCACCCGCATCCGGTCGGCGAGCACCTCGGCCGAGAGCTCGGTGAGCACGGCCCGTTCGCGCTCGTCCAGCGCGGGGAACTCCCCGGTAGTCCCCAGGACGAAGGCGCCCTCGTTCCCGCTCGCCGCGACGTACTCGAGGATGGCGCGGGACCCGGCCAGATCCAGCGAGCCGTCGGCCGCGAACGCCACAGGGACGGCGGTCACGATGTCGCGGCGGGTCATGTCGGGTTCCCTTCGTCGGTGGTGGTCTCAGCGGGTCCGTCGGAGTCGGACGCGGTGTCGGCGTTCTCGGTGATCGCCTCAAGTTCCTCGCTCAGCAGGCTCTGGGCGAGGTTCTGCTGCGTCTTCCGTCCGCTGCGGGCCCGGTTGATCAGCGGGAGCGCGAGCGAGAAGGCGGCCAGTGCGAGCAGCAGCAATGCGACCGGGCTGACTACCTCGAGGAACGGCTTGGTCGGCAGGATGACCAGAGTCCGGGCGAGGTTCTCCTCGGCCAGCGGGCCCAGCAGCAGGCCCAGCACCACGGGCCCGGCGGGGAACCCGGCGCGCTTCATGATCACGCCGAGGACACCGAAGACGAGCATCGTCCCGACCGCGAACAGGCTGTTCGAGGTGGCGTAGGTGCCGATGATGCAGAAGACCAGGATGATCGACCACAGGTAGTGGTTCGGCACGTCCAGCAGCTTCACCATGCCACGCATCCGGACGAGGCTTGCGGCCAGCGAAAGCACGGTCGCGATCACCATGATCGCGGTGATGCTCACCACGAGGTCGGGCCGGTTGGTGAACAGGGACGGACCCGGGGCGATCCCCCAGATGATCATCGAGCCGATCATCACCGCCATCACCGAGTCGCCGGGCACGCCCAGGGCCATGGTGGTGGTCAGCGAGCCGCCAAGGGTTGCGCTCGAGGCGGTGTCGGACGCGGCGACGCCCTCGATGTAGCCGGTGCCGTACTTCTCGGGGTGACGGGACGCCTGCCGGGCCCTGTCCCAGCCGATCAGGCCGGCGATGTCGCCGCCCGCGGCCGGGATCAGTCCGACGATCAGGCCGACCAGCCCCGACACTCCGACGGGACGTCCCAGCAGCCGCAGCTCGCCTCGGTTGGGCCACCACCGGCCGAGGCTCGAGATCGGCCTGGTCTTGTTCTGGTGGTAGGTGAGCAGCTGGTCGAACAGCTCGGCGATGCCGAACAGGCCGATGATCACCGCGATGAAGTTGAGGCCCTCCCACAGGTCGAGGGAACCGAAGGTGAAACGCTGGTCGCCGGTGGGTCCGAACACCCCCACGGTGCCCAGGGCCAGGCCGAACAGGCCCGCCAGCACGCCCTTGATGATCGACTTCGACGAGATGCTGATCATCACCGTCAGGCCGAAGACGACCAGCGCGAACAGCTCGGGGGAGCGGAAGTAGTCGCGCGCCACGGTGGCGATCGGGATGGCGCCGACGGCGAAGATCACCATGCTGGCGAGGATGGCGACAGCCGAGACCAGGGCGGACACCGTCAGGGCGAGGCCGGCCTGGCCCTTCTTCGCCATCGGGTAGCCGTCGAGGGTGGTGGCGATCGAGGCAGGGGTTCCCGGGGTGTTGACCAGGATGGACGGGATCCGGTCGCCGAAGTTCGCCCCGACATAGATGGTCAGCAGGACGCACAGGCCCTGGACCGGCTCGAGGGTGAGGGTGAACCCGGCGGCCAGCGCGACCGCCATGGTCGCGGTGATCCCGGGGAAGGCGCCCACCAGCAGGCCGAGCACGAGGCCGAGCAGGATGAACAGCCAGGTCGAGCCGTCAAGGAAGGGCAGCAGGCCGTCGACGAGCGGGTTCACAGCGGGATCCTCAGGAGGCTTCCGAACAGCAGGTACGCGAAGCCGGACAGCAGGACGGGGTAGAGCACGAGCGGCTTCCAGCCGCGGGCGCCGTAGGTGGCGACCAGCGCGGCCAGGAAGAGCGGGGTGATCAGCAGGAAGAGCGGGAAGCCGAGGTGCACCTGCTCGCGCACCGCCCACCCGGCGACGTAGCCGAGGGTGAGCAGCACGGTGATCGCCAGCCGGGGGTAACCGCCGGGACGGATCGGTTCGAGGTCGTCGCGCGAATCCGGCGGACGCAGCAGCGAGATCGCCAGCCGCCAGGCCGCCAACCCGATGCCTACGACGCCGAGCATGATCGGCCACTGCCGGGCGTCGATCTGGCCGGGGACGGGTTCGCGGCGCAGTTCCAGCTGGGTGGCCAGCACGAGCAGGACCGTGAAGAAGGCCAGGGCGATGACGGCGGCGGCCAGTTCGAGGCGCCGCGACGGCGACGCGGTCACCGCGTCCTCGGCCGTGGGGGCTGTGGTGGCGGGGTCAGTGGTCACAGGGGGCT
>JAEYNS010000228.1 GCA_023412435.1 Actinomycetes bacterium
ACGAAGACCCAGGTGGAGGCCGTCACGATGGTCTGGTAGTCGTGCGGCCCCGCTCCTGCGGCAATCAGGTTGTTGGCGATCGCGCCGTACACCGCGACGCCGACCGCGCTTCCCGCGGTCCTGGCGAACACGATCACGCCGGTCACCACCGCCCGCTCGTTCCAGTCGACCGAGGCCTGCGCGGCGATCAGGGACGGCGCGGCCGTCCAGCCCAGGCCGAAGCCGATCGTGAAGCAGGCCAGCGCGACGCTCACAGGGTGTGGCCACGGGCCTGCCACGCCGAGCGCGACCGAGCCTGCGACGGCGATCAGGGACCCCGCTGTCACGGTCACCCGGTACCCCCACCGCAGGTAGAGCCGGCCGGCGTTCGAGGCTGCCAGTGGCCAGCCGAGGGTCAGCGCGGCCACCGCTGCGCCGGAGACGAGCGGGACGGCGCCGATCGAGTTCTCCAGGTAGGTGGGGACGAAGCTCGTCACCCCGATCAGCAGGGCGCCGACCGCCACCGAGACCAGGGTGCTGGTCCGGATCAGCGGCCTGGCGAGCAGCGAGAGATCAAGCACCGGCTCTGCGGCGCGACGCTCCACAGCGGGGAGGACGGCCAGCGCGACGACGCCGATGCCGAACGCCGCCAGGCTGGGCGGCGAGACCCACGGCCAGGCATTCCCGCCCTGCAGCAGCGCGAGGATCAGCGCCGTGAGCCCGACGGTGAGGACGGCGGCGCCGGCGTAGTCGATCCGGCGCCTGCGCCGCTCGACCACCTCGTGGTACGAGCGCAGCAGAGCCCAGCCGGCGACCAGACACAGCGGGATGTTGACGAAGAAGATCCAGCGCCAGGAGGCGAACTGGGAGAACAGCCCTCCCAGCGCGGGACCCACCACCGACGAGGCGGCCCACACGCTCGCGATGTAGCCCTGCACCTGGGCGCGCTCGGCCACCGAGTACAGGTCACCGACAATCGTCATCGACATCGGCGCCACCGCGCCGGCGCCGAGCCCCTGGACGACCCGGAAGACGATCAGCGCCGGCATGTTCCAGGCCAGGCCGCACAGCACCGAACCCAGCAGGAACAGTCCGATCCCCAGCAGCAGGACGGGCTTGCGCCCGACAGTGTCGCCGAGCTTGGAGTAGATCGGGACGGACACGGCCTGGGCGAGCAGATAGGTGGAGAACAGCCAGGGGAACTGCTCGAACGAGCCGAGGTCGGCGACCACCGACGGGACCGCGGTGGCGAGGATCGTGGCATCGATCGCGATCAGGCCGGTGGCCAGCATGAGCGCGAGCAGCACCGCCCCCCGCTCCGAGCGGAAGCCGACCGTCGCCGCGCGCCTGCTGTTCACCCTCCTACCAAGGCCTGCCGGGCGGAGGGTATTCCGGGGGCCTGCCACCGGTCAGCCCAGGCGTCGGCGCAGGAAGGTCCAGGCCAACGCGGCCATATGGGCGGCCTGGGCATTCGTGGCGGCGCCCCCGTGACCACCCTCGATGTTCTCGTAGTAGGTGACATCCTTGCCGGCCGCCAGCATGAGCGCGGCCAGCTTCCTGGCGTGCCCGGGGTGCACCCTGTCGTCGCGGGTCGAGGTGGTGAACAGCACCGGCGGGTAGTCCCGGTTCGGGTCGAACAGGTGGTACGGAGAGAACGTCCTGATGAACTCCCACTCCGCCGGGTCGTCGGGGTCTCCGTACTCCGCCATCCAGGAGGCACCGGCGAGCAGGTGGCTGTACCGCCGCATGTCGAGCAGCGGCACCTGGATCACGACCGCCCCGAACAGGTCCGGGTACTGGGTGAGCATGTTCCCGGTCAGCAGGCCGCCGTTCGAGCCGCCCTGGACGCCGAGCCGGGCGTGGCTGGTGATCCCGCGCGCCACCAGGTCCCGGGCGACGGCCGCGAAGTCCTGGTAGGCCCGGTACCGGTCGGCCTTGAGCGCCGCCTGGTGCCAGCCCGGGCCGTACTCGCCTCCGCCGCGGATGTTCGCCACCGCGTAGACCCCGCCCCGTGCCAGCCAGGCCCTGCCCACCCCGCCGGAGTAGCCGGGGGTGAGCGAGACCTCGAAGCCGCCGTAGCCGTAGAGCAGGGTGGGGGCGGGCTCGGCACCGTCGTCGGGCCGGAGCTGGTCCGGCCGGCCCACCACGAAGTAGGGCACCCGGGTGCCGTCCGCCGAGGTTGCGAAGTACTGCGCGGCCGTCAGGCCGGTGGTGTCGAAGAAGGCCGGCGCGGACTTCAGCGGCACCAGCGGGGTGGCGTCCGGGGCGGAGAGCGAGACCAGCGAGAGAGTGGACGGAGTGAGGTAGCCGGTGGCCACCACCCACACCTCGTCGGAGTCCACCGGGTCGACGGCGGCCACTGCCGTCGCCAGCAGGTCGTCGACCACCGCGGGGAACGCCGAGGGGCGCCAGTCGCCGTCGCGCTCGGGCGGGGTGAGGACGGTGAGCCGGTTCTTGACGTCCTCGAGCACGTTGAGGACCGCGTAGTGCCGGGTCCACGCCAGACCGGCCAGCGAGGTGCTGGCGGTCGGGGTGAACAGGGCGGTGAACGCCCGGGAGCCGGCCAGGAAGTCGTCGGCCCTGATCACCAGCAGCGAGCCGGCCGGCCAGGTGGTGCCTGCGACCGTCCAGTCCTCGCGGAGTTCGACGTGCAGCCACTCCCTGTGGAACCCGGCCTCGGCGGAGGCGGGCACGTCGACGGGCACCAGCCGCTGGTGCGGGGTGCCCAGCCCCTCGACCAGGAACAGTTCCGAGGTGAAGAACGACGGTGACCGGTACACCAGATCGCGCACGAAGCCCGGCACCTGCTGGCGGTAGGCGCCGACCGCGACATCGCCGTGATCGCCCTCGTGGACCGGTTCGGCGTCGGCCAGCGCAGTCCCGCGGCGCCACAGCCGCACCGTCCGCGGGTACCCGGAGGCGGTCATCGACCCGGGCCCGAGGTCGGTGGCGACGAGCACCGTGTCCTCGTCCACCCAGGCCAGCTCGCCCTTCGCCTCGGGCCGCAGGAAGCCACCCTCGGTGGCAGGGATGAAGCGCTTCTCGACCAGGTCGAACTCGCGGGTGACGTCAGCGTCGGAACCGCCGTCGGACAGGTTGACCAAGGCGCGCCGCCACGGCTGCCCCGGCGCCGGACGCAGCACCGTCGCGCCGTGCCACACCCAGCTCGTCCCCTCGGCGGCGTTCAGCGCGTCCACGTCGAGCACCGTCTCCCACACCGGCTGCTCGCCCTGGTACGACTCCAGCGTGGTGCGACGCCACAGGCCCCGCTCATGGCGGGCGTCGCGCCAGAAGTTGTAGTACAGCCCGCCGATCCGCGACACCTCGGGGATTCGGTCGTCGGAGTCCAGCACCTCGCGCAGCTCCGCCTCGCAGGTGGCGAAACCCGCGCCCGCGGCCAGCCCGGCGCGGGTCTCGTCGTTGCGGCGGCGCACCCAGGCCAGGGCAGCCTCGCCCTCGACCTCCTCCAGCCAGCCGAACGGATCCGCTGCGTCGGGGTCGACGGGGCTGGCGACGGTCGCCTGATCAATGCTCATGGCTTCGGACACTACCCGAACCGGAGTGTCGGTCCGGGCCGACGGCGGGCCACGGCTACCGTCTGCCCATGCAGGCTGCGGAACCGGCCGGGAGCCGGGAATCAGGAGACCGGAACCGTCCCCGTGACCCGGGCAGGTTCACCGTCGTGGCGCAGTGGGTGCTGGCGGTCGTGCTGCCTGTCTTCGTCTGGGTCGGGCGGGGGCTGGTCGGGGCCGAGCTCGGCTGGATGGCCGTGATCGGAATCGCTGTCTACGGCCTGCCCATGATCCTGCTCCTGCTGCTGCCCCCGGTGGTGACGCTGTTCGACAGGACCACCCGTCCCGCCCGGACAGTCCGCCGGTCCTACGCCGTCGCGACCCGCGTGCAGTGGGGGGCGCTCGTACTCGGCGGGCTGACGATTCCCGACGCCGGCGACAGCGGTCACCTGCCCTCGGCGCTCTCCCGCTGGACCGGGTGGTCGTACGAGGTCTCGGAGTCCATCTTCTACGTCGCCTTCGGCGTGCTCGTGCTGGCCTGGCTGGCAGCGCTGGTGGCGGCCATCGCCGGTGTCGTCGCCTCCCGCAGGGTCGCCGCGCCCACCGCATGACCGCCGACGCGCTGGCTGGACGCGGCGGCTGGCTCGCCGTGGCGGCCGGCGCAGGGCTGCTGCGCGGACAGCAGGCCCGCCGCGAGGTGGCGCCGACCGTGTTCGCCGAGATGTCGGCACTCGCCGCCCGCACGGGAGCCATCAACCTCGGTCAGGGGTTTCCCGACGTGGACGGCCCGGCGGCCATCAGCGAGGCCGCGATTGCGGCGATCCGGGCCGGCCACAACCAGTACCCGCCCGGCCAGGGGATCGCCGAACTGCGGCTGGCGGTGGCCGACCACCAGCGACGCCACTACGGCCTGGACGTCCACCCCGACGCCGTCCTGGTCACCACCGGCGCCACCGAGGCGCTGGCAGCCACGATCCTGGCCCTCACCGGGCCGGGCGACGAGGTGATCACCCTCGAGCCGTTCTACGACTCCTATGCCGGCGTGATCGCCCTGGCCGGGGCCCGGCATGTGCCGGTCGGGCTGGTCCCAGGACCGGACGGCTTCCGGCTCGACGTGGCCGCGCTCCGGGCGGCGGCCTCGCCGCGCACGCGGCTGCTACTGGTGAACTCGCCGCACAATCCCACCGGCACCGTGCTGACCGACGACGAACTCGCCGCGCTGGCGCAGGTGGCCACCGAGCGCGACGCGATTGTCCTCACCGACGAGGTGTACGAGCACCTCACCTACGACGGGGCTGTGCACCGCCCGATGGCGACCCTGCCGGGAATGGCGGAGCGCACCCTGACGGTGTCGTCATCCGGCAAGACCTTCTCGTTCACCGGGTGGAAGATCGGCTGGGTGCACGGGCCCGAGCCGCTGGTCACCGCCGTCCGGACCGTGAAGCAGTTCCTCACCTACGTCTCGGGGGCACCCTTCCAACCGGCGATAGCGGGCGCCCTGGCCGACGACGAGGCGCCCCGAAGGCTGGCCGCCTCGCTGGCCGAGCGGCGTGACCTGCTGTGCGCGGGCCTGGCAGCGGCAGGCTTCACGGTGACCCGGCCGCGCGGCACCTACTTCGTGGTGGCGGACGGCGCCCCGCTCGGCTTCCCCGACGGCGCCGAGCTGTGCCGGCGGCTGCCCGAGCTGGCGGGGGTGGTGGCCATCCCGATGACGGCCTTCTGCCTGCCCGGCTCGGCCACCCACGCCGCGCTGCGGTCCTCACTGCGGTTCACCTTCGTGAAGCGTCCCGACGTGCTGCGCCAAGCCTCGGTACGGCTGGCCCGGCTCGCCGGCTGAGGTGTTCAGTGGCGCGGGTCGCGGACCGCGGCCAGGAACAGCGGCCAGTCCGTGTCACTGTGCGAGATCGTGAACAGGTAGGGCCGGTCGAAGAACAGCTCCTGCTGCGGCATCGGGGCTGAGGTCTCCCCCACCCCGATCTCGGTCACCGCCGCGGCGACGGTGCCGGCCTCGTCCACCTTCAGCACCGTCTGCTGGGCAGCCTGCAGGACGCAGAGGTCGCCGGGGCCCATCCCGGACAGGTCGGGTCCGTCCTCGCACAGCACCGGGGCACCGATCGCCGGCAGGACGTCGAGCAGGTCGAAGGTGGTCGGCCCCAGGTCGAGGGTGGGCAGGACGAGGCTGACCAGCTCGGTCCGGGCGGCGTCCAGTGCCGCGGTGACCTTCGCCAGCAGCTCGGGGGTCACGTCGGCGGGGTCGGTCCCCTCCGGTGGCAGCAGCACGTCGGAGTGGAGCGCCTCGACATAGGGCAGCCGGACCGCGCGCCAACCGTCCACCTCCGCGTAGCCGAAGTTCTCCATGGCGAACATCGACTCGGCCTCGACGGCGGTGCCGTCCGGCAGCGTGAAGGGACGCAACGCGGTCGCGGCCGGCTCGAACGGCGTCTGCCAGGCGGCGGCGAGCAGGATGGCGTCCTGCAGCACCAAGCGCAGGTCGGGGTTGGGCTGGATCGCGGTCTCCGGGATCAGCCCACCGGTGTGGTGGCTCACCCAGTCGCTCAGCACCTGCTTGCCGGCCTCCGAGCCCAGGTCGGCGCGCTGCACCCCGGCGTCGAAGACGTCGGCCAGCGCCTTCAGGTACTCCGGCGACGGTTCGAACTGGTCGTCGACCACCACCTGGTTGGCGAGGTGGATGATCGGTCGCTCCGGCAACTCGGCGGCGGTTGCGACCGCCGGGTCGCCGTCCAGAGCGAGCAGCGCACCGCGCAGCGCGGCCACGGCATCGCGGCGGTCCTCGCCGCTGGCGCGGAACATGGTGTCGAGGGCGGTGAGGGTGTCTCCCCTGGCGCCCTCGGTGAGCATGGCGAGCGCCATCATCAGGCTTGAGGGCGACACCACCGCGTTGTCGTCACGCGGCGCCAGCGCGAGGGTGGCGGTGCCGACCGTCCGGGTGGCGTCCACCACGTCGGGCAGCGCGGCCGCGGCGGCGACCGGCACGACGCGGGCGGGCACCCCGTCCGCCCTGACC